>DASTZJ010000283.1:0-2845 GCA_035764345.1 Candidatus Udaeobacter sp. | reverse complement strand
ACGGCGGATGCATGTTTATCTCTGCCACGATTTGAAAGCGAACGCGCGAGAGTTCTGGCCGCGGGTAAAGAAGTGGCTGTAACGCTTCCGAGTTAATCGCAAACCGTTTTCACCGCCTGCCGTACGATCCGGTCGATCAATTGCGCGCACGGCAAACCGGCTTTTCCTCGGCGCCCCAATGGCGGATTGAATTTGGCGCAAAGGGCTCAACATCGCTGCGGGGTCGTAGCCCGTACTCGTTGTGGCAACGGCGATGTCAAATTTTTTTGAATCCACGCGTGGCCCCGGACGCATCTCATTTCAAAAATCGGACCACAACACCAGATGACTACAACCTCACTCATTCCAGATCAGACGATGCAAACGTCGGCCGGGAACGGATCGACTCCTTTGATTCGGCTCACAGATGTCAGAAAGGTTTTCCTTACCGACGAGGTGGAAACACACGCGGTTTCCGGAGTTCATCTGGACATCCACGACGGCGAATATGTTTCCATCGCGGGCCCCTCAGGCTGTGGCAAGACGACGTTATTGTCGATCTTGGGGCTGCTCGATACGCCTTCGGCCGGAAGTTACGCGCTAAAGGGCACAGAGGTCGCAAACCTCTCGTTTGCTGATCGGGCGCGTATTCGCAATCGCGAGATCGGTTTTATTTTCCAGAGTTTTAATTTAATCGGCGATCTGACAGTTTATGAAAACGTAGAGCTGCCGCTTACATATCGCGGATTGAGCGCAATCCAGCGTAAAACGGCTGTCATTGCCGCGCTTGAGCGTGTGGGCATGGCGCATCGCGCTAAACACTTGCCTGGTCAGCTCTCTGGCGGACAACAGCAGCGCGTCGCGGTTGCCCGGGCACTTGCCGGTAAACCAGCGATTCTGCTGGCCGACGAACCGACCGGAAACCTCGACTCACGGAACGGTGAAGCGGTGATGGATCTGCTAAAGGAGCTGCACGTCGGTGGCGCAACCATCTGCATGGTTACGCACGACGAACGTTTCGCCGGCCACGCTAAACGCGCAGTGCATTTGCTTGATGGCCAAGTCGTTGAGGACCGACTGGCAGCCTGATTGAAAGCGATAACCAGAGGTTACAAGCCAGATGAATGATTTTCGATTTTCGGTGCGGCAGCTTTGCAAATCGCCCGGATTCACCTCGCTCGCGATTGTGACTTTGGCACTGGGCATCGGCGTTAACTCAGCCATTTTCGCCCTCGTCAATGGCGTGGTGTTGCGGCCGATGATTCCGCTGCGGGCCAACGAAGTAGTAGGCATTTTCACAGCGCGCCAAAACGCAAACCACGATTACCGCCAATTCTCGCATACCGAATATCGTGACCTGCGCGAGAATGGCAGCAATCTGTTTGTCGATCTTGCTGCGCTTGAGTTCGGCGTCGCCGGAATCGGTCGCGATCACGAAATGCGGCGGAGTTTTGCCTTTCTGACTTCAGAAAATTTCTTCTCGCTTATGGGCGTGCAGCCGGTGCGCGGCCGCTTTTATACCGCCGAGGAATGCCGTCCGAACGCGAACATGCCGGTGGTGGTGACGAGTTATGCGTTTTGGAAGCGCATGGGAGGCCGTAACGATTTCGTCGGCAGCAATCTCCAGATCAATGGACAGCCGTACACTGTAATCGGCGTCACCCCCGATGGATTTAGCGGAGTGAGCGCGCTCGTCGCGCCCGACGTCTGGTTGCCGCTCGGCGTCCATTCGTCCCTCGGCTCCGCGTTCGCCGACTCCGAAACTCTGCACGATTTGGCGGAGCCAAAAAACTACGCGCTGAATCTCACCGCACGTCTGCGACCGGGCATCACGACCGAAACTGCAAAGTCGCGTCTGGCGGCGCTCACTCGGCGATTCAACGCTATTCAGCCGTCCAATGCAGAAGGCGCGCGAGAGTTACAGATTCACAAACCGTCGCGATTCAGCATCAGCACGTCACCAGAAGACGACGGGCCGGTAACGCTTATCGGTACGTTACTCATGGGAATGGCCGGCGCGGTCCTGCTCATCGCCAGCTTGAATCTTGCGAACATGCTACTCGCCCGCGGCACCGCGCGCTCCAAAGAAATCGCGTTGCGTCTAGCGGTTGGCGCATCGCGTTGGCGAATCGTGCGTCAATTACTCTGCGAAGGTTTGCTGCTCGCCATCTGCGGCGGCTTAGTCGGACTCGTCGTCAGCGTCTGGTGCAACGATCTCCTGCTCCATTCGCTCGCACGACTGCTAGGCTCGATGAATTTTTCCTTCGTCGTTAAGTTGCGGCCGGATGCGACCGTCCTTGCCGTCACTTTTCTGTTCTGCCTCATCGCGACCATGCTTTTCAGCCTCGGCCCTGCGTTGAAAGCGACAAAGGCCGATCTTGTGAACGATCTCAAGCAGCAAGCCGGCGAACCGGCACGCATTGGTCGTTTCAGCCGCTTCTTCGCGGCCCGTCACATCTCGGTCATGGCGCAAATTGCGCTTTCGTTCATGCTGTTGTTCAGCGCCGGCTTATTTTTCCGAGGCGCTCTTAAGGCGAGCGGACTTAATCCCGGTCTTGTTGCCGCCGGCGATCTGGTTACCGAGTTGGATTTCTCGCTGATCAAAAAGGATCCGGCTGACGCGCATCGCCTGATTTTCGCCGCCGTACAGCGGGCGCGCGATTTACCAGGGGTGAAAACGGCAGCAGTAGGAACAATGTTGCCTTATGGCAACTTTACCAATTCGCGTCGTATCATGTCCGCGCGCGAAGCGTTGCCAACCGATCCGAAAGCACCTGATCCTGGCGCAGGCGCGCTTTTCACCGCAATCACGCCGGGCTATTTTGATGCAATCGGTGTAAAGCTCCTGCGCGGCCGCGACTTTACC
>DASTZJ010000282.1:0-4695 GCA_035764345.1 Candidatus Udaeobacter sp. | reverse complement strand
GCGGTTTTCACGATGCGACACTGGGATTCGTTTCCTTATGTCGCCGCGGGTTTGTGTGTGATCTTTATCTTTTGGTCGCGGTCGATCATTCACACACTCACGCTGATTCGTTGGCCGATGGAATTTGGGCATAACTTTTTCTACATCGGTTGCGCGTTGGGCGAAGCGATTCTTTTTAGCCGCCTCGACAATCCTCTGGCGTGGTTCCAGCTGAGCGCCACTTATGCGGCCGCTGTGTGGCTGCTTTTCATCTATGATATGCGATTGATTCATGCCCGCATTGCAGAATCGCGTAACGACGCCGATCGGGTTCTTTACGCACGCGCCCAAGCTGATCAATTGTTTAACATTCGTGTGCTCGTTCCTTTGCTTTTTTTCCTCAATCTCGCCTGCGCGCTTGCCATTCGGATCTGGCCTGATTTCTTCATTACTCGCGGCGGTCACGTTTGGTTGATCATTGCTCAACTCGTTTCGTTTATCGGTTATCTTACTTATATTGGCCGGCACTTTCGCAAGATTGCGCAGCTTCTCTTGCAGAGCCGGCAGGCGAATTGACAGAGCCGGGCGTCCCCGAAATGATGCAACGCGAGTTGCGTTGCACAGAGTGGTAGTGGCTAGATGCTAGCGTTCTCTTCGACTGTCAATGTAAAGCATGACGAACGCGATCCCGACCAACGGCTGAAGAATTTTTTGCAAAAGGCCCAGCACAAAACTCGAAACATCAAAACCGTGCGCTTGCTGGGCTTCAGTCAGTTTTTGCAGCAGCGCTTGTGGATCTTGTGTGGTCATTAATTCATTAAATGAATGTTGTAGCGTCGTCCACCCCGAAACGAGTGCGATCACCAGTACAAATGCAAACCACAGGGATGCAATAAAAACGCCGCGCCACAACGGACGTTGAAACCACGGAAGTTCGCGCCCGCTGTGCGCCAGATTCCGACTTTCGCGCAATGAATCGATGACTCCTGCATTTTCGAGGACGGCAAACTGCTGCCAGAAAAGCACATTGATAAAGAAGCGGCCGAACATCCAAACCTGCAGGACAAGCAAACCCAGCGCTAGAAGGATCATAAATACCGAAGACGCGCCGGCGACAATCATTGCTGCGATCAGCAACGCAAACACGATTAGCAAGAAGAAAACTCCATAGACGAAGATGCACAGCCCCGCGACCCGCGGCCAAAACCGTACAGCTTCATTTAGCGCGGCGAGAAATCCTGAGCGGCGCCCGGCGGCAATTTCAGCACTGAGGATTTGAATCCCTGCCACGTAAACCGGCCACATCGCCATTGAGAAGATAAGCATCAAAAAGGCAAAGCCCCCCGCAGCGAGAACTCGTAAATCGGCATCCGAAGCTTGCACGGTCTGCGTCCACATGGCGGCTAGCTGCCCGCATACCGACGGCAAAACTACCAGGAGCGTAAGGGGAAGGAATTGAAGAAAGCCTCTTGCATATATCCGAAACGTCTCCGCTAAAATCTGACCGAAGCCGCGGGACCGTGGCGGCGGCGGAGCCTGCCCTGAGCTTGTCGCATGGGTCAGCCGCGAGGCGCTGGCTGTGGCGAGCGTCTCCACATCGAATAACCCGGGAATCTCCGCCGCGAAAGTCCAAAGCTCGGCATCCGCGCGGCGAGCGTCGTTTGCAGGAAGCACTCGGCCTTCCGCTTTCCACTCCCGCAGCGTGTCGATATTAGCAGGGCCGTATTCTCTGCCATCAACGCGCAGGATCCACTCTTCGGTCACTTCTTGATCATCCCGTATCATGCATTCAGAATCCATTATCAACCTTTACGATGAAACTGCTGCTTATCGATGGTCACTATTACGTTTATCGCTCGTTTTTCGCTATCCCGAATCTCTCGAATTCTAAGGGCGAACCGACCAATGCAATCTTCGGATTCACAAAGACATTGCGCCTAATGGTTAAACATCTGCAGCCGAAATTAGGCGCAGTTTTTTGGGACGAAGGAATGCCGGAGCGCCGAGTGAAGCTCCAGCCTGCCTACAAGGAGACGCGCAAGGAAATGCCCAAGCCGATGGTCCCGCAGCTCGATTTTATCCAAAAACTGACGCCCTTGCTGGGCTTCCATAATATTTCCCTCCCCAACACAGAGGCCGACGACCTAATGGGCTGTTACGCCATCGCCGCCTGCAAGCGACCTGAGATGGAAGTTGTGCTTGCAACCAACGACAAGGACTTGTACCAGCTCGTCGGCCCTTGCGTACAAGTTTATACCACGGCGAAAGCGGACCTTGCTTCACCAAAAGACGCGTTCGCCTTGCTAAGCGAAGATCAGGTCGCAGCGAAATGGGAGGTTCCGCCGAATCTTATCGGCGACGTCCTCGCGTTGGCCGGCGATTCCGTCGATAACATCCCTGGGATCGGCCTGGGCCGCAAAACCGCTGCGGCGTTGATTCGTGAATTCGGCGGCCTGGACTCGTTGCTGACCAACATCGACAAACTGAAAAGCGCGCGAACTCGTGAGAAACTTATGAACTCTCGCCAGCAAATTTTGGAAAACCGGCAAATGGTCAATCTGGATTGTCACCTTCAATTGCCGGTGCCGATCGATCAGCTTCGGATCGAACCCGATTATCCCAATCTGATCCGTGCGCTGGAGCAGTGTGAATTTAAATCACTACTCCAGGAGGTTCGCACGGAGGCAGCCCGGGCCGGAAGCGGTGCGCAGGGGGATCTTCTGTAATAGTGGTGGGCCGGAACCCTAGCAATCGGCAATTTCCTGATTTCCAAAGATTAAGATTCAGACACGGATTTTTCGTAAAAAACTTGAACGCGCGCCGCTACCAACTGTCAAACTCAACAGGTTAAGGCGATTCGGGTGGTTGCACGTTTTCTTATATTCGTTGTTTCTCCTTACGTGCGCTGCCCGAATCTTTTTTTTGTCTGAGTGACCAGCGAAGCAAGGCAAAACGGCCGTAACCCGTTTGGCGCACGGATGTCTAATAGACGTGCTCTCACTTCCTAATTATCGTTTCTCTTTCATCTCCGGACTTCGAAATCCGGACGAGGAATGTGCCAAGCCGCTGAACTAATTCGATGAAGCCTGACCATTACGATCCCGTCGCCGCTGCTCTGAAAGAAGACATCGGCCAGGGTGATATCACGACTGATTTTTTTGTACCGGAGACGCTGCACTCAACCGGACGCATCACTGCGCGTGAAAAAGCCATCGTTGCTGGCACGGGAGCGGCAGCGGAAGTTTTTCGGCGCGTCGATCCTTTAATTGACATCCAGATTGCTCGCCGAGATGGCGACGAAGTTGTCGCCGGCGACCTTATTATCGAAGTGCGAGGTCTGGCGCGTTCGATTCTGAAGGCTGAACGCGTTGCGCTAAATTTTTTGCAACGTCTTTGCGGCGTCGCAACGCTTACGCGTCAATTTGTTGATGCCGTTGGGAACCACCCGGCTAAGATCCTGGACACACGCAAAACCACGCCCGGGCTGCGCGCATTGGAAAAAGCTGCTGTAGTCGCAGGCGGGGGCGTTAATCATCGCTTTGGCTTGTATGACATGGTGCTCGTAAAAGATAATCATCTGACCACCTTTGGAGGCCTTTCCAGCTTTGCCGATCGAATTCGTCAGCTTCGCCAAGAGCGACCAAACATCCGCATTGAAGTGGAGGCTGATGATCTTGAGCAAGCGCGCGCTTTTGCTGAAGTTGACGGCATAGACGTCATCCTTCTTGACAACATGACACCCGCCCAGATTCGCGAGGCTCTCGCTCTGAGGAAGGACAATATCCAGTTCGAAGCAAGCGGCGGCATCACGCTGAAAAATGTGAAGCGCATCGCGGCAACGGGAGTCGATTACATTTCCATCGGGGGCCTAACGAACGCCGCGCGCGCAATCGATATTGGGCTGGAAATGACCCATGTTCCTGGCTGAGATGTTGGATCGGCTCGTAGCTGATGAACTGCAGCCTCTCCTCGGCAATGCTGTAATCGGCCGGGAGATCATCGTGCTCGAGCAGACTGGCTCGACAAACGATGC
The DNA here is from genome assembly GCA_035764345.1 of Candidatus Udaeobacter sp. GTDB lineage: Bacteria > Verrucomicrobiota > Verrucomicrobiia > Chthoniobacterales > UBA10450 > Udaeobacter. The sequence continues at coordinate 683 of DASTZJ010000282.1, read as the reverse complement.
GATTTTGCAGGTCGCGAATGCAAATTCAAAGGAGGGCTTGATTGTCTTCGCCGAACATCAAATCGCCGGGCGCGGTCAGCGCGGCAATCGATGGGAATCGGCAGCAGGCAAGGGACTTTGGTTCTCGATTCTTTTGAGACCAGGGATTGACCTCGCGAGTTCGCCGCGGCTGACTTCTTGGGCGGCCGAAGCAATTTCTGGTGCAATCCAAAACGAATTTTCGCTCTCACCTACGATTAAACTCCCAAACGACGTGCAAATCGAAGGGCGCAAGGTCGCCGGCGTCCTCGTAGAGATGCGCGCGCAGGAAAAAGCAACGCACCTGGCTATCGCCGGCATTGGGGTCAATGTGAACCAATCCCGCGAAGATTTTCCGCAAGAGCTGCAAAGCAGCGCGATCTCCCTGGCCATGGCGCTTGGCGAACAAGTCGATCGCCAAAATTTTGCCATCGCTCTCTTGCGGAACCTCGATCGAACTTATCGCGCGCGATTCGCGCGTAACGCATAATGTGTTAACTCTTTCACTGCTGCGCCAGCCAATCGCGGTAGATGTGCGGCGAAATTTCCGATGGCTTGATCTCGCTGCGTCCACCCCAGAAAATGTTTGTGTACGAGGCTGGGATATCTCTGGAGTGGAGATGCCGATCGATAGCTGCTTTATGATCGAGTAATAGTTGTTTATC
>DASTZJ010000281.1:0-9279 GCA_035764345.1 Candidatus Udaeobacter sp. | reverse complement strand
AGCAAATGCGCAAGATCGCCTTCGTAATCAAATTCAACGACTGCGTTCATAAATTTTGACGCCCCCGGCTCACAATCGACCGGTTCGGTTTCGTAGATCGCCGAAGACAGAACTGGTGGTTGTACCTGAGCAAGCTCGGTGATTTGTCGGCGCGCTGCGCGCAAATTCTCAAGTCGATCGCCGAGATTGGATCCGAGTGCGACAGCAGTTCTCATTTTGTTGTAGCCGCGGGGTTTGACCGCGGCCGGGGTCAGCGACCCCCGGGCTACAGACTACAGCCCAAGCACATCCTGCATCGAGTAAAGCCCCGGCGGCTGGTTGATAATCCATTTCGCTGCGCGCAAGGCGCCTCGCGCAAAAATTTCGCGACTCGCGGCGCGATGCGTGAGTTCAAGGCGCTCGCCGGGTCCCCTGAAAATGACAGTATGCTCGCCAACTACATCGCCTTCGCGAACCGATTGAATTGGAATTTCGCTCTGCGTTTTTTTAGCTGCTTTCAAAACCTGGGCCAGCGTTTTGGCCGTTCCGCTGGGCGCATCTTTCTTCGTCTTATGATGCGTTTCGACAATCTCTGCGTCAAAATCACCGCCGAGCAGTTCGGCAGCGTTGCACGTCAGCCAGAAGAGCACATTGACTCCGATGCTGAAATTAGATGCAAAAACAATCGCCACTGACTGCGCGGTGTCTTCAATTATTCCGCGTTGCTCTTGAGAGTGACCGGTGGTCCCAACGACCAACGGTGTGTGATACCGCAAGGCAGCGGGACAGACTTCAGTGATGGCATCGGCTTGACTGAAGTCGATGGCCACATCGCAATTTTTCATCAGCGGTTCGATTGGGTCGCCCAGATCGCACCGCGCGATGATGTCGATTTTCGGGTCGCCATTCGCAAGATCACTGATGGTTTTTCCCATGCGTCCAGCCGCGCCGATGAGCAATACACGCAAGGGAGACGTTTTCATTGTGAGACAACCCTCACCCTACCCTTTCCCTTGCAAAGGGAGAGGCGATCCTCGTTGCACTCCGGACGTTCGCGACGCGGCACGCTTATCAAGTAGCCCGCGTCTCCCCTCCAAGAGGAGAGGATTGAGGTGAGGGGTCCCCAAAAAAATCATTTTTCTCGCTCGAAAGCCTCGAGCGTCTGGCGCAAGCGCGCTCGATTTGCTTCGCTCATCTCGCATAACGGCAGACGCACTTCTCCGGACGTCGCTCCACGCCAGCCGAGCGCTGTTTTTACAGGCACAGGATTGGGCTCAATGAACAAATCCTTAAAAAGCGGAAACATTTTGCGGTGCAGGTGGGCCGCTAACTTCGCATCGCTGCATTCATAAGCTCGGACAAGCGCACATACTTCAACCGGAAACAAATTTGAAGCGACGCTGACAACGCCAACCGCTCCGACTGACATGAAAGGCAGCGTTAATGAATCGTCGCCGCTTAGAATGGTAATTGACTCAGGCAAACGCGCGCGCAATTCGCTCACGCGCTCGACACTGCCGCTGGCCTCCTTAATCGAAACAATATTCCTGCATTCCTTGGCGAGACGCGCCACGGTATCGGGCGCAATATCCACTCCGCATCGGCCAGGAATGTTGTAGAGCATGATGGGTAACGATGTGTCGTCGGCAATCGTTTTAAAATGGCGGAACAGACCTTCCTGGCTCGGTTTGTTGTAATACGGCGCGACGAGCAGTGCGCCGTCAGCGCCGAGTTTCTCGGCCATCTTTGTATCGGCCACGGCATGTTGCGTGGCGTTGGAACCTGTGCCCGCGAGAACCTGACACCGTTTTTTTGCGGTAGCGACTGCAACGCGGATCAGTTCCTGCCGTTCCTCGTGTGACAGCGTTGGCGATTCGCCCGTGGTGCCTACGGCGACAATTCCGCTGATTCCACCAGCGATTTGGTTTTCGATCAGTTTCGCGAAAGCGGCAACATCGATTGCGCCATTGCGAAACGGTGTGACCAACGCTGTAAAGGTACCGCGGAACATGTTGCCAAATTGTAGAGGCGCGGCGCTCAATTGTCATGTCGAGCCCTTCGACTTCGCTCAGGACAAGCTCCGTCGAGACATCTCTGATTGTTCCTCCTAAAAATTAGAGATTCCTCGACTTCGCTTGGAATGACAAGGCACCAAGCTGTGAAGATCAAATCTCAATTGTTCCTTCGAACACAAACTCGGCGGGTCCGGTGAGAGTGACGTCATTGAACTGCGCACCTGTTTTCTTGAAACCGACACGCAATTCGTCTCCCCCGCGCGCAAGAACACCGATCGGACCCTTCAAGTTTTCAGTAGCGGCGAAGATGAGCGCGCTCGCGACTACGCCGGTGCCGCACGCGAGCGTTTCATCTTCCACACCTCGTTCGTAGGTGCGGACGGCGATCTTATCGGCTCCGCGTTTCTCAATGAAGTTCACGTTTGCGCCCTTTGGCGAAAACATTTCGTGATAACGAATCGCTGAACCTTCTCGTGTCACATCGATATCGCTGACTTGTGCGACGGGAACAACCACATGTGGCACGCCGCTATTAATAAAATGAACGATTCTTTTTTCTGCGCCGACGTGAAGGGCAACACTGAGTCGCAAATCAGTCGGCTGGGTCATTTGCAGAGTGACGAGGTCTCCGGCTAACTCCGCCGAAATGACGCCGGCTGGAGTCTGAAAAGAAAGTTTGTCCTGAGTTCCCGTCACCTTGTTCGCAAAGCGCGCGAAGCAGCGCGCGCCATTCCCGCACATTTCCGCTTCTCCTCCATCGGCATTGAAGTAGCGCATTCGGAAATCGCCAAGCTCCGATGGATTTTCCAGTAATAAGATTCCATCCGCGCCGATACCACGGTGACGATCACAAAGATGTGCGATTTGACTGCGATTTAGATTTATGTCCCCTGCCCTGTTATCGATCAGGATAAAATCGTTACCCGCGCCGTTCATTTTTGTGAAACGCAGCATGTATTTTCGTTAGCATAGCCTGCAGGGAAAGCCAAGGGCGTGGCCATCTCTGGAACGTGGTAGGGACGCCGCGCCGCCCCGAAAGCCTTCGGGGAACAGCGCAGCGGGCTGTCCTACCTCCCGACGCCGTTGCCAGACCGCCTTTTGGTGGTTACTTATTCCGCCGTGAAGGGACTGGCGGTCTGGGTTTTTATTGCGATTGTTGGACTCACAGCGCACGTGTCGTTCGCGGGCGATTACAACGGTTTAGTCCTTGACCAGATCAGGCAGATGCCTCAAGGCGGCCGTTATTCTGTTTCGCGTTTCGCGAAGATCCGTCTTCAATCTTCTGCGCACTTCGAGTCCGGCAAATTTTTCATTCTGCCTTCGCAGGCCTCGCCGAGTTTCTGCTCAGGCGCAACCTATCTGGTATTTATTAGAACGATCGAGGCTTTGCGTGGGCGCGGGCAGTTGCATCTCGATTATTCCACGTTAGAGCGATTGATCATCCGAGATCAACGCGATGGCGAAGGCATTTGGGGTCGATGGAATGCCAATGGCCCGGGTACGGCGCGCCTTTTTCATGAGCTGCAGCTTGGACAGAACTTCGATAACTTCGATGCTGCGAAGCCGGGCGATTTCATGAAAATTTTCTGGTCCCGACAGGTCGGCAGAAATGAGCACGGACATTCCACGGTTTTTTTGGGACTCGAGAATCATCCGGACGGCCAATACGTGCGTTACTGGTCGAGCAACATTCCGTCCGGCTACGGCGAGAAAAGCGTTCCGCGAACCAAGATCGCCTACGCCATTTTTTCGCGTCTTCAGACGCCTGAGAATCTCGCGCGGATCAACAACGCCCCATTCGTCGACACATATTTGGCGTCTCTCCTTCGAACCCGTTCCAGCATTGCGGAAGCCAGCGCAAAGTGTGGGCTTTGATCGGCGCAACGCGTTCCAGCATAATGTGATTCGGCTTCTCCAAAGGAGATGTTGAGAGGCAAATGACGGGTGGGAGGCTGTCGTGTTTTGCACGGACGGACATTTCTCAAATGGTGCTTGCCTTCATGCAGGCCGGTCTCTAAAACGGAGCGATGTTAATCGAAACCTTAAAACGTCATTGGTGGGTTCCAGTGATAAGGGGTATCGCTGCAATTGTTTTTGGAATTATCGCATTCGTCTATCCTGGGTTAACGGTCGCCACTTTGGTGCTGTTTTTCGGGGCATGGGTGCTAATCGACGGCATCTTTCGTGTTGTAGGTTCAATTGGGCATCGCGCTTCTGATCCAGACTGGGGATGGCATCTGGTCATCGGAATTATCGGAATCATCGTCGGACTTCTCACATTCCACGCGCCGCAGATAACGGCGCTGGCGCTGATTATCTACATCGCAGCCTGGGCGCTTATGATCGGCGCGTCGGAAATTGTGCTGGCAGTCAAACTGCGCCACGAAATAAAAGGCGAGTGGTTCCTCATCCTTATGGGTCTGGCATCAATCGCCTTCGCCGTACTACTTCTATGGAACCCTGTCGCTGGCGCCGCTGCTGTGATTTGGCTGATCGCATGGTACGCGGTCATACTGGGCGTTCTCGCCATCTTTTTTGGCTTCCGCCTGCGCAGCCTGTCCACGCTGCCGGTGTCATAGTCGGATTGGGGAGCGCAAGCGTCCCGCATGCCGGCAGTCGTATCCTTGCGATTGGGGAACTTCGCTTTTTGGTCTCTGACTGTCAGGTATTGGCCAACTGCGCGGCTTTCCCGCTTGGCCAGCGGCTATGCTTCGCTAGCGAAGTCTGCGGCCTCAAAACCATCACTTTAGCGATATTTCGCAAGCCATACGGCTTTGCACGACCAGCCATCCGATTTCTCTACAGCGCTCGAACATGAGTCCTCATACGCATGGAATTTCCAAAGGCGGAAGTCCCTAGCCCGTTCACTCCCTATGAAGAAAAACGTCTCTACCCCTAGGATGCGACCGGCAAACGGTTCGCAACTCAACAACAGTGACAAGCTTGACGGCAGGAAGTTGCTTGCCGCCTTGACGGCGTTCAAACGCGGGGATTTTTCCGCGCGACTGCCGGACGACTGGACAGGGATCGCTGGCAAGATTGCGGACATCTTCAATGACACAATCTTGATTAATCAGCATCTGACACAGGAACTGGAGCGCATACGGCGTGTGGTCGGCAAAGAAGGCAGGATCAGACAAAGAGCCTCCCTCGGAGAGGTATCCGGTTGCTGGTCGGAAGCGATGAGGTCGGTCAATGATCTAATCGAGGATTTGGTCCATCCCACGAGCGAAATGGCACGGGTTATTGGTGCTGTCGCAAAGGGAGATTTATCCGAAACAATGACAACAGAAATCCAGGGCCGGGCGCTCGAAGGCGAGTTTCTGCGCACAGCAAAAATCGTAAACACGATGGTGCGTCAGCTCAGTGCTTTCGCATCCGAAGTTACACGTGTTGCACGCGAGGTGGGTATAGAAGGCAAGCTAGGCGGCCAGGCGAACGTTAAAGGCGTTGCAGGCACTTGGAAGGATTTGACGGAGAACGTAAATCTCATGGCCGGTAATCTCACTGATCAGGTCCGAAATATCGCCACCGTAACAACCGCGGTGGCGACGGGCGATTTGACCAAGAAAATCACGGTGGATGTGAAAGGCGAGTTCCTCGAGCTCAAGGACACCATTAACGTGATGGTGGATCAGCTGCGTTCGTTTGCCTCGGAAGTAACGCGCGTGGCTCGGGAGGTGGGTTCTGAGGGGATTCTCGGTGGCCAAGCTCGCGTCGAAGGCGTGTCGGGAACGTGGAAGGATCTGACGGATTCCGTGAATTTCATGGCGCGCAATCTGACTGGCCAGGTGCGCAACATTGCCGCAGTCACGACGGCTGTCGCCAAAGGAGACCTATCGAAGAAGATCACCGTCGATGTGAAAGGTGAGATCCTCGAATTAAAAAACACGATTAATACGATGGTCGATCAGCTAAGCTCTTTTGCTTCAGAAGTGACGCGGGTCGCACGAGAAGTGGGCACAGACGGGAAACTCGGCGGCCAGGCAGACGTGAGAGGAGTCGCAGGAACCTGGAAGGATCTAACTGAAGGCGTCAATTCGATGGCCGGCAACCTGACAGCGCAGGTGCGCAACATTGCCGAAGTGACAACAGCCGTCGCCAGCGGCGACTTGTCGAAAAAAATCACCGTGGACGTCCGCGGTGAGATTCTGGAACTCAAATACACCATCAACACGATGGTGGATCAGCTTCGTTCGTTTGCATCCGAAGTCACTCGTGTTGCCCGCGAGGTGGGCAGCGAAGGGAAGCTGGGTGGACAAGCCGACGTGCAAGGCGTGGCTGGCACGTGGAAAGACCTGACCAACAACGTGAATATGATGGCTGGAAATCTCACAGCTCAGGTTCGCAACATTGCCGAGGTGACGACCGCGGTCGCGCGTGGCGATCTTTCGAAGAAGGTCACGGTCGATGTGAAGGGCGAGATTCTCGAACTGAAAAACACCGTGAACACGATGGTGGACCAGCTCAACTCATTCGCGTCAGAGGTGACACGCGTCGCGCGCGAGGTAGGCACAGACGGCAAACTGGGAGGACAAGCCACGGTTAAGGGCGTTGCCGGCACGTGGAAGGACTTGACCGACAGCGTGAACTTCATGGCCCGCAATCTGACGAACCAGGTGCGTGGTATCGCGAAAATTGTGACAGCAGTGGCAAAGGGAGACCTAAACCAAAAGCTGCTTGTTGAAGCGAAGGGGGAAATCGGGGAGCTCGCCGACACGATTAACAACATGATCGACACGCTCGCGACGTTTGCCGATCAGGTCACGACTGTAGCGCGTGAGGTCGGTGTCGAGGGGAAGCTGGGAGGACAGGCCAATGTGCCAGGCGCCGCAGGGACATGGCGCGATTTGACCGACAATGTAAACCGGCTGGCAGCGAATCTGACGACGCAACTTCGCGCCATCGCCGATGTTGCCACAGCTGTCACGAAAGGCGATCTGACACGTTCAATTCAGGTGGGGGCACAAGGCGAAGTCGCTGCCGTCAAGGACAACATCAACGAGATGATCGGCAATTTGAAGGACACGACGTTGCGGAACAAGGAGCAAGACTGGCTTAAAACCAACCTCGCCAAGTTCACGCGAATGCTGCAAGGTCAGCGAGATTTGTTGACAGTTGCTAAGCTGATCTTGTCGGAGCTCGCTCCGGTGGTTCCGGCCCAACAAGGGGTTTTCTACATCATGGACAGGTCGGAGCGAGAACCAGAGCTCAAGCTTTTGGCGAGCTATGCCTGTCACGAACAGAGCGGGATGAAGACTTCTTTCAAGCTGGGTGAGAGCCTCGTCGGACAAGCTGCGCTGGAAAAACAACGCATTTTCCTAACCGATACGCCCAGCGATTACATAAAGGTAAGTTCCGCTTTGGGTGCGGCCCGCCCGATGAACATCGCGGTCCTGCCGATTTTATTCGAGGGAGAAGCAAAAGGAGTCATGGAGCTTTCATCGTTGGAGCGCTTCAACTCGACACACCAGGCATTTCTCGACCAATTAACGGAAAGCATCGGCATTGTGCTTAATACGATCGAAGCGAACACGCGGACAGAGAATCTGCTCAAGCAATCGCAGTCGCTGGCTGCAGAGCTTCAAAATCGTCAGGAAGAGTTACAGAAAACGAACCTGGAATTGGCAGAAAAAGCGCGCTCCAATTTAGCGAAGGATCAATTTCTTGCCATGCTCAGCCACGAGTTGCGCACGCCTCTTACACCGGTGCTCGCGTCCGCCCTCGCGCTGGAGAACGAGCCGGCATTGCCCGAGGGCATTCACGAATCGCTGCAAATGATCCGGCGCAACGTGGAATTGGAGGCGCGGCTGATTGATGATTTGCTCGACTTGACGCGCATCGACCGGGGGAAAGTGCAGCTCAATTTTGAAGTCGTCGACGCTCATAGCCTCCTGCAGAATGCTCTCGAGATTTGTCAGCCTGAAATCGATCGCAAGCATCTCGTGCGTTCTGTCAATCTCGGCGCACGCAAAGTCCACTTGCGAGCGGACCCGGCGCGATTGCAGCAAATCTTTTGGAACCTGATAAATAACGCCGTGAAATTTACCCCGAGCGAGGGGCAGATTTTCATTTCCACGAGCAACGATTCCCGGGGACACCTCCATGTTGAGATCGCCGATAGCGGCTTGGGAATTGAGCCGGAATCACTGCCGAAAATTTTCGATGCCTTTGAACAGGGCGGCCGCACACAGCTGGGCGGACTGGGTCTTGGTTTGGCTATCAGCAAGGCGCTTGTGGAAGCGCACAAGGGAACAATCACCGCACAAAGCGCGGGTCGAAACAAAGGCTCCACGTTTACACTCGTTTTTCCAACGTGCGAAACAGCGGCGGCTCAAATTGCTCCCGCTGTTTCCCCCAGGAAACCGGAACGTCAGGGTATGCGGATTTTGCTTGTCGAAGATCACGAAGATACAAACCGGTCGCTTACGAACCTGCTTCGGCGGCGCGGCTATCAGGTGCAATCAGCCCTCAATTTTCAATCTGCCCTCGATCTAAGTTCGAAGAAACAATTTGATGTGCTCATCAGTGATTTGGCGTTGCCCGATGGCAGCGGCATCGATCTAGTGCAAACACTGCGATCCAAAGGCCCGGTTATCGGCATCGCTCTCACAGGTTTCGGTATGGAGGATGACATTCGCAAGGGTCGCGAGGCGGGATTCCACTATCATCTCGTCAAGCCGATTGATCTCAATAGGCTCGATTCGCTGATTCAAGAGAGCGCGAACATTCTGGCACCGCCTAATTAGAAGTTGTTGGCTACAACTATTGCCTCATTACCGACTGCGTCGGAATGAAGCACTCAGAGGCATAGCCGCCGTTTTACAACCGTTCACGCCAGCTTCTAATCCCTCTGTTCGACAAAGCTGAACAATGGCAATCGTAGCACACCGGCGAGGTCAAACACTCGTAAGAACTGCCTTGGTCTATGGCGTGAGCGTATAGACTACAGTGTGCACCGCTCTTCTTGTACCCTTGACCACACTGTGCGCGACATTCTTGGCTGTATTTGCACTGCTCTTCGCCACGTTTTTCGCTGTTCTGACAGGTCCAGCCTCAACCGTGCCAATTGAAATGGCGAAGGCGAGAATGATCGAAAACAACGCTTTCATAGTACTAAACTATTCGTTTCTGACGGCTCGCGTGCGCTTACGCGACTGGCGTTGCGTGGTAGTCTTTCCTTTTTCGCTGCGCTCCAAAAGCGAAGGCTGGGCCCGCCAGGATTCGAACCTGGGACCAAGGGATTATGAGTCCCCTGCTCTAACCGCTGAGCTACAGGCCCATT
>DASTZJ010000280.1:0-11627 GCA_035764345.1 Candidatus Udaeobacter sp. | reverse complement strand
CGGGAGCTGCGTTAGGACTCAGGCTAGGCACTCGATGCGGCGTCACCAGTGCCGCAGTTTTGTGATCCGCTGTATCAGTCTGGCCCTGGTCGGTAACCAACACTTGCGTGCCGCCCCCAAAAATGACCATGTTTGTGCCGACTAAAGTCTTGTTTGATTTCTCGCGCTGTTGCTTCTGGCTCTCTGCCACAATCGACTTCTCGCTGCGCAGTGGAGGAAAATCGGCAATAAAACGACTGGTCTTCATGAAGCGGTCAATATCGATGTCCACTGGGTCACTGACCGCCGCGTCCGGGTTACCGATCACCATCTGCCCCGGAACAACGAGAATCGAATCACCAAGATGCCCAGGGCGATACAATCGCCCCGTACCTTCCAATACCAGAAACTTGTAGACGCCGGGATGGTACTCGATCATCACAGTAGTTCCCGCCACTGCCACGGCAATGCTACCTGCATGAATTGTTGCGCCCCGCGCTCCCTTCGGAGCCTGAACAAGCACTGCCCCCTCCTTCAGATTCAAACCGCGCGTCCCGTGATTGAAATCAAATGCGGTATGTGCCGCGAGGCGCACAATAGTTTCGTCAGAAAAAGTCAACTCGCCGCGCGATCCATTGCCGGTCCGCAAAACGGTGTCTTCGCGGACGACGTCGTTTACCGAGGCTCGGCGCGCCGCGTTCTTGAGTTGCTCCAATTGAACAGAATTCTTTACCCCGGTTACCCGCGCTTCGTTAGTCGAAGCGGCGTTCAGCCGGCTGGGAAACCAACTCGCAAGCGACGCCGTAATCGTTATGAAAACAAGAAGGCGAAGCTGCCGGTTCATGTGCACTTTGGTCGAAGGACCTAATTCCGGCGGGCTTTTTGGCGCCTAAACCTTATTAGGTCAAGGATTTTCTACACTACTCCAAAGGATTATCCGGAAACGGCGCAGCAAAGTTCTAGAAAAGTTTAAAGTTCCTTCCTCGTCTTTAAAAACGGCTCCGAGCAGCGACCGATCGCGGCTATCGCAACGCTAAGTTTTCAACTTAGAACCCGGCTATGGATTTGTGGGCTCCTTGCTGCCAGAAACTGAGACACCCAGCAACTCGCGCTGCCACGGAACGAGCAGCGCCGCTGCCCTTGTGCCATCTGCGGCGATCGCCTCGAGCGTGCTTCGCGGCGCAATGAACGAAGGTTCCAGCCCGAGTTCCTCAGCGGATTTGTTGCGTCGGCGCCGCAGTTCTTCCGCGCGCCGGCCTGTCTCAGCGCTCGGGCGGGTTCCGAAGCGGCGACCCGAAACCGGCCATTCCGATTCAGGCGCCCGCAATGCGGCTTGTGCTGCCTCGCGAAATGCCTGACGGCGGCGGTGGGAAAAATGTCTATACTCAGGCACGCTTCCCGAAGCGAATTTCGCTGCAGCCTTCAAGAGGTCCTCATTCTGCAAGATGTGAAATGGCGGGCGATCTGCCTTTTCTGCTTCTTTTTCGCGCCATTGCCAAAGCGCACGAAGGACGGCAGCAGACCGTCCACGGAGTAAGCCAGATCCGCGAATGCGCCAAAGTTCGTCCTGGTTACGGGTTCGCGCTACGGTCGCCTGCTCAACGGCGCGCTGGCATGACTGCCGCAGCCAATCCCGGCGCCCATAACGATTCAGCTCTGCTTCCAATTTTTCGGCAAGGGGCATCAAATAATGCACATCATTAATCGCGTATTCCGCCATACGCGCTGGCAAAGGTCGTTGTGCCCAATTCGCCTTTTGCGAACCCTTCAGCAGAGTGAGGCCGAAGTAACGCTTTAGCAATGCAGCGAGGCTAAATTCGCGAATGCCGAGGAGACGAGCTGCGATCAATGTGTCGAAGATTCTGCTTGCTACCAGATTCAGACCGCGGCGCAGCATTCGCAGATCGTAGTCAGCACCGTGCAAAACAATTTCCTTGGCTTCCAGCGCCCGACGCAACGGCTCCAGATCTGTGTTGGCCAACGGATCGACCATAAAATCGCAAACATCCCGCGCGGATTGATAACCTGGGGACACAGGTGGGCCGGTATCAATACGGCTGGCCATAGAGCCCGATGCTGGGACGCTGATCTGGAGCAGACACAGCTTTTCCCTATATGAATGCAGACTGTCCGCTTCGGTATCGACTGCGACGCGATTGGCAGATTCGATTTGCTCGATTAAACTCGCGAGTTGCGCGGCGTCCGTAATCACATTTCGCGTCAGCGCAATCCGCTCAAAAGCAATTCAGCGTTGGTTTTGGTCGCATGCAGATTATCGATCAGCTTTTCCATCGCTTCGAGAGGCGGAAGCGCTGCCATCGTTTTGCGCAGCATCAGCACGCGTTCCCATTCATCGGGGTGATACAGCAGCTCCTCGCGCCGGGTCGCCGAGAGCAACGGGTGAACGGCCGGATACAGCCGTTTCTCCTGCAGGGCGCGGTCGAGATGCAACTCCATATTTCCGGTGCCCTTGAATTCTTCGAAAATCAATTCATCCATTCGGCTGCCGGTTTCGGTCAAAGCGGTCGCGAGCACGGTCAGACTGCCGCCTTCTTCCACGTTGCGTGCTGAACCGAAAAATTTCTTCGGCTTGATCAACGCCTTTGCCTCTACGCCACCGGACATGATTCGTCCCCTGCCCGACTGCAGATTGTTGTACCCACGCGAAAGCCGTGTGATGCTGTCGAGTAAAAGCACCACGTCCTGTTTCATTTCCACGAGGCGTTTGGCGCGTTCCATGATCATCTCTGCTACTTGCACGTGTCGCTGCACGCTTTCGTCAAAGTTGGAATGATAAATCTGGCAGTCGATTTCCCGTTCCAAGTCCGTCACTTCTTCCGGTCGCTCGTCCACCAAAAGTAATATGAGAACAATATCAGGATGATTCACCCGAATCGCTTTGGCGATCTCTTTAAGCAGGATCGTCTTGCCCACTCGCGGCGGTGCCACGATAAGCCCGCGCTGCCCGCGGCCCAGCGGTGTCAGCAAATCTACCGCGCGCGCAGTGATGGAATTCGTCTTTGGATTTTCCAGGATAATCCTGCCCTGCGGAAACTGCGGTGTTAGCTTGTCAAAGTCGGTGGGTTCGGTCCATTCCTCAGCCGTCCGGCCCTCAATTCTTGTGACGTTCTCCAGAGACAGAAACTTGCCACGCTGGCCTGGCAACTGCACGGTCCCTGCAACCTTTTGCCCGGTCCGCAAATGATGTTGCTCGATGAGCGTGCGAGAGACACAAACATCCTCGGGGACAGGCAGAAAGTTCAATTTCGGCCACCGCAACATGGCAAAGGAATCGCCCACTTGGTCGAGGAAACCTTCCGCAGTGACAGTAGCGCCACTGGCTAATGCCGCACGGATGATGTCGAAAATATGCTGATGACGCGAGCGCGCAGGGTGCAGATATACATCCAAATCCCGCGCCAACGCCTCCAGCACTTCACCCGAAGACTCTTGCAGCTCGTTTAGGTCAAGTCGGAGATTGGTTTTTAATTTGCACTCTTCGTTGGATGGCCTCCCGGAGGGTTGGGGAACCTCAGCTGCACTTTGGGCGTTCGCACGCGACACACCTGCCTCCACAGTTTCTCTCTGCGAAGGCGAGACTTTTAGCTTTTCTTCCATGATTGCTCTTCCCAAAGCGCGACAAGCTCCTTCGCTTGCTCCAAAAGCGTCGCACGGTCGCCGTTATTCCAAACGACATGATCTGCACGCTTGATTTTTTCCTCGAGGGCCATTTGTGAGTTAATCATTTGTTCGGCTTCGGAGCTTTTCAGAGACATTCGCTTCACCAGCCGGGCCAACTGCACCTTGCGCGAACAGGCGACCACGACGACTCGCTCGCACCATGCTTCACCGCGGGCCTCATAAAGAAGTGGAATATCAGCAAAGAAAAAATCAGAAGAATTACGATGCCTTTCCGCCTGCGCCATCCACTGGCGACGAATCCGAGGGTGAAGAATTTGTTCGAGCGCGCGCCTCTTGCTCGCGCCACCAAATATTATCGCCCGAAGTTTCGCTCGATTCAAGTCTCCGGTCGGCGAAAAGAAGCCGCTGCCAAACTGACCTAGGATTTCCTGTTGCACCTCTGGAAGTTCGGCGAGTGAACGCGCTGCCAGATCGGCATCAAAAAATTTCGCCGTCGGCACAATCTCGCGCAGACAGTCACAAAACGTGCTTTTGCCTGTGGAAATTCCGCCCGTGATTCCGATCGCAGGCATGGCGCGACCATCACCGCGGAGTGATACCTTCGGCAAGATCAACGTGAAACGTCTGTTTTATCTTCGTTGTGCCGAAAGTTAACTCCGCCGTGTAATCTCCGGCTGGGAGGAGCCGCTTCGGATCGTCACCGCCGTATTCAGCAATCATGTCCTTACTGGGCCGCAGATCCCAGTTCAATCGAGTAAAACCCGGTGTGCCCGGCGCTTTTAGATTCGCGACAGGCTGTCCGTTTGATTTTGTCACAACAATTTTGATTTCGTCCCCGGTAAACTCTCGCACCCAGACTGTGAATAGCGCCCCTTCCGGTGGATTTTGGCCGCGATAAACTCCTTTGCCATTCGAATCAACAAATCCTGGTTGAAGATAAGCGCCGGTCACGGAACGCACGCTAAACAATTGGGCTGGTTTGGACGCAATCTCCAGTGTGAATTCGCGAAACGGTATCGTGTCGTCAAGAATGGCGATGCTGCGACCGTGTGTTGCAATCACAAGGTCTGATGTGCGGGGATGAATCTGGATGTCATCCACACGGACCGAAGGAACATCACCGATGCGTACCCAATGCGCGCCTTGATCGAACGACGCGAACACTCCGAAGTGCGTACCGGCGTAAAGTAATCTCGGATTAACCGGATCCTCGCGGACAACCTCAACAGGATTCCCTTGCGGCAGATCGCCCGTTACAGATTGCCATGTTTTGCCAAGATCAGCCGTGCGCAGAATCATGGGCCGATCATCGCCCAAGCGATAGGCATTACTGGCAACGTACGCCACATTTGCATCGAAATTAGACGGTTCGATACGCACGATCCATTGACCGCGCGCCGGCTCCGGCAAACTGCTCGTCAATTCCGTCCACTTGCCGCCGTCGTTCTCTGTAATCCAGAGCCGTCCATCGTCCGTCCCCGCCCATAAAAGACCAGCGCGCTTCGGCGACTCAGCAAGCGAAAATACGACCCCATAATTTTCCGCGCCGCTTCCGGCGGCGTTTGTTTTAGTCGGATCATTGTACGTGAGGTCAGGACTGATCACGGAATATTTTTCCATCCGGTCGGTGAGTTTGAAGACACAGTTGCCGCCCAAATAAATCACGCCCGGTTTATGCCGGCTCATGATCAGTGGTGAATTCCAATGGAAGCGATAACGCGGCTGACCTTCGGCTGGCTCGGGACGCAAACGGCGTATCTCGCCATTTCGCAAATTGATCCGATGGACTTCGCCCTGCTGACTTTCCGCATAAAAGGTGTCGCGATCGGCCGGATCGAACAGGACATAAAAGCCGTCGCCACCGGCAAGCGCGGTCCAATCGCAGTTGCGAATACCTTCCTTACTCTGCACTCCGCTCGGTCCAACCCAGTTCTCGTTATCCTGAAGGCCGCCCGCAATTCGGAAATACGGTTTCGTGTCGTCGAGCGAAATCCGATAATATTCCCCCGAAGGAATCTTGTTGAGATGATCCCAGTTCTTGCCGCCGGCAAAACTCTGATACACACCACCATCCGTCCCGAGCAGCAAACGCTGACAAACTGGCGGTTTGGGAGGCTTGTTTTTGTCTTCTGGTTTGGGCGGCTTCGGCGGAGGCACCGTGCCGGGCTGAATCGCGAACGCGTGGCAATCTGGGTGAACTTTCTCGCTTAGATCTTCGCGAAAATTTTTGCCGCCATCATCAGACACCAGCAGGGCGAAGCCGAGAACATAAACGCGCTGATCGTTTGCAGGATCGATGCGAATCTGGCTGAAATAAAATGGACGCGGATCCATGGCGCTCATGCGCGTCCATTTTTCCCCTCCGTCCTCGGATCGAAAAACGCCCCCCGTCTTGCTGCGCAGATCATCCGGCCTGCCAAACCCACCTTCGTAACTTTGCACGACTGCCATGACCACCCTCGGGTTACTTGCGCTGATTGCCAGACCAATGCGACCGGTTTGAGCGGGCAAACCGCCGCCAAGCTTCTTCCAGGTGGTACCACCGTCAGTGCTCTTGAAAATTCCCCCTACATCTTCACCGCCAGTCACGCTGGGACCGGAATTGAAACTCCATGATGTCCGTTGCCGCGCGTAAAGCGCAGCGTAAACAGTTTCCGCATTCGTTGGATCGATCATCACGTCGCCGCATCCAGTGCGCGCATCATGCGGAGCAGCTGCTTTCAAAATCAGTTTCCATGTTTTGCCAGCATCAGTCGTCTTGAACAACCCGCGTTCCCCGCCATCCGCCCACAAATTACCCATTGCCGCTACGTAAGCGACGTCCGGCTTTTTCGTATCGACAACGATCCGCGCGATGGCACGACTGTTTTTCAACCCGACGTTCTGCCACTTCTCCCCGCCATCGGTAGATCGATAAACACCGTCGCCCCAATCAGACGAATTCCGATCGTTGGCCTCGCCGGTTCCTACCCAAATCACATCTGAATCGGATGGCGCAACCGCGACCGCACCAATCGAGAGCATCGGTTGCTTGTCAAAGATTGGTTCAAAAGAAACGCCGTTGTCGTTCGTTTTGAAAACGCCGCCGTGTCCGAGGCCCACGTAGAAGACGAACGGATTATTAGAGCTGATCGCGATGTCCGAGACGCGACCACCCATCACCGCCGGTCCAATCGAGCGCGCTTTCAGATTCTTGAAGAGTACATCGGTCAGCTGGGGCGGAGTCGGCGAAGGAGTCGGTGTCATGGAAGAAGACAAAAGTGCGTTCGGGGGAGACGAAACCGTAGGCGATGTGCCAGCGATCGGGGTACTGCCTGACGGCGTCTGTTCTTGTGCCGTTAAAATCGAAATCGACGAAATCCAAGCGAACAACGCGCAGAAAAAGCCAGATCGAGTAGTGATCATAGGCTGCAGACTTTAGCTAAGGCCGGCATCTTTGCGATGTTGGAAATGCGGGTATCGTGCAGAGATTTATGACGCAACAAGTTTTGGCAGAAAAAGTCGGCTTGGTCTTCGGCGTGGCAAACAAGCGCAGCATCGCGTGGGCCATCGCAAAAGCATGGGGTGCCGCGGGTGCGCGCTTGATTTTCAACTATCAAGGCGAGCGACTGAAGGAAAACGTCGAGGAACTAGTGGGCGAGTTTGGAGAGAAAACTCCATTGTTTCCCTGTGACGTTTCCAACGATGATGATATTAAAGCATTCTTCGAAAACGTGCGGCGCGAGACCGATCGCGTCGATTTGATGCTTCACTCGCTTGCGTTCGCGCCGCGGGAAGCGCTGGAAGGCGATTTTGTGAGCACAACGCGCGAAGCGTTCCGCGTCTCGCACGATATTAGTGCCTACTCACTGGTGGCGCTCACGCGCGAGGTAGCGCCGCTAATGGCAAATGGCGGCAGCATCGTAGCGATGACTTACTATGGATCGGAAAAGGTCGTGCCACACTATAATGTGATGGGCGTAGCCAAGGCCAGCCTCGAAGCGAGCACGCGTTATCTTGCCTACGATCTCGGTCCCAAAAAAATCCGGGTGAATTGCATCTCCGCCGGTGCCGTTCAGACGCTGGCCGCGCGTGGCATCAGCGGTTTTACGTCGATGCTTAAACATTATCAGGAGCGCGCACCGTTAAAGCGCAGTTGCGATCCCGCCGAGTTAGGCGCCACGGGAGTTTTTCTCGCCAGCGATGGAGCTGCAGCAATAACCGGTCAGGTCATCTACGTCGATGGCGGTTATCAAATAATGGGAATGTGATCAGTTCCTTCTCTTTCTCTTACGCGTGCTCCCAATGATCGCCCGAATC
Organism: Candidatus Udaeobacter sp.; assembly: GCA_035764345.1. GTDB lineage: Bacteria > Verrucomicrobiota > Verrucomicrobiia > Chthoniobacterales > UBA10450 > Udaeobacter. The sequence goes on along the minus strand of DASTZJ010000280.1, from coordinate 3,707 downwards.
TGGCACGGATGGACGAAACGAGCGGACGCGAACACGTATGAGAACATACTGCGCGACGAAATTTTCCCGAGCATTGCTGCGCGAAACATCAAAGGCTATCGCGGCGCAGAGTTGTTTATTCGAGAGGACGGAGACGAGATCGAATTCGTCACGGTGCTTCGATTCGATTCAATGGATGCCGTGAAAGAATTCGCCGGCTCTGATGAGACCAAGCCAGTAATTTTTCCGGGCGTCGAAAAACTCCTAACACGAATGGAGCCGGCGCGACATTATCGAATCGCAGTCGCGCGAGAATTGCAGGCAGGCGCGTCGCCTGGCGTGTGGTGATTGGCAAGCGAAGCGCTTGCCCTACAACTGACGTGCACGACGTTGGTTGCTGTGAAACTCGCTTCGGAACTTCGAGAAGTCTTGGACAGTGAGGTTGTCGCAGACGACCCGGATACGCTGGCAACGCACAGCCGCGACAAATGGTTTGCAGCTCACAAACCGAATGCCGTCGTTTTTGCAAGATCGACGAATGACGTCAGCAAACTGCTTCAGTTTGCATCACGCGAAAAGATTCCAGTAACAGCCCGCGGGGGCGGATTTGGCTATGTGGGCGGATGCGTGCCGGCGCGCGGCGGAATTGCTCTGTCCTTGGCGCAGATGAATCGGATCAAGAAAATCAGCTTCTCCGATGCAGTCGCAGTTGTCGAACCGGGAGTTTTTACCGCAGACCTGAAAGCGGCGGTGCGTGCGCAAAAATTATTTTATCCGCCGGACCCTGCTAGCATGAAAGATTGCACCATCGGCGGAAACGTCGCCACGAACGCAGGCGGACCGCGTTGTTTGAAATACGGAGTAACGCGACATTACGTAATCGGCCTTGAAGTGGTACTGGCCAATGGCGACGTGCTGCGGACAGGCGGTTGTGTGCACAAGAACAAGACCGGATTCGATCTGATCGGTCTGTTCGTTGGCTCGGAAGGAATGCTGGGCGTGGTGACCGAGATCACCCTGCGTTTGCTTCCGCTTCCACCGGCGCGTGCAACTTTGTCGGCTGCGTTTGCGACTATGGTTCAAGCTGCCGAAGCCGTGCAGGCGATTTTCGCGGTGGGGTTTTTGCCTTCTTCGCTGGAAATCGCCGATCATTTCACGCTGGAAGCGGCGCGACGCGATCTGGGCAAAATGCTTGTGCCTGAGGGTAACGCGCATCTGCTCGTCGATCTTGATGGACAGGAGGAAAGTGTTCGCAGCGAATCCGCAGCTATTCGTGAATTGCTCGAGAAAAGAAAACCAAATGCGCTTGAGATGGCGATCGGTGAAGCCAATTGCGAAAAACTCTGGGCATTACGCCGGGAGTTCAGCAATTCACTGCGCGCGACGGGACTGACGAAGCTAAACGAAGATGTGGTCGTGCCGCGCAGTCACCTGGTCGATCTAATGGAATTCGCGGAGACACTACAGGCCAAACATGGTTTCCCAATCGCCTGCTTTGGTCACGCCGGGGACGGCAACATTCACGTCAACATCATGGCCGACCGTTACAATCGCGACACTGCAGTGCGCGAAAAAGTCGAGCACGCGCTCGACGATCTCTTCGCACAAGTCCTGGCTTGGGGTGGCGTAATTACAGGCGAACACGGGATCGGTTTGGCCAAAAGACGCTGGTGGCCGGAGGCAACCAGCGACGTCGCGCGTGAATTGCATCGTCGGCTCAAACAAGCGCTCGATCCAAACGGAATTTTAAATCCGGGAAAATTTGTTGACTAATCTGAATCCGCATCGAAATTCGGCGAGCATTTTACGGCGCATCCAAATTCGCCGCGACTGGCGCGCGTCCGCGTCCTCGTGAACGAAAATAAAGAAAGATGCATGTCATCCTTTTTCGCACTGCCTTAACAACACAACAATGAAACCAGGAAAACTTACTCACACGATTGCGGTTATCCTTTCGTCGATTTCATCTCTTTTTGCACACGGCACGGGGGAAAAAGCGGAACCTGCCAAAACCAAATTCAGCAAAAAATCCGACAAATCGGCAGACGATCGTTCAGTCGGCGCGACTTCAATCTCATTTATCGCGGGCCAATTATTTAAAGCGCGAACAGAAGCCGCGCAGCGTTATCCGTGGAAAAGCAATATCGTCACAACCGTCTTTTGGATCGGTGAGCAACCTAGCGGAAACAATCTGGTGCCGAATCGCACGAGCTCGTGGGACAAACAATGGACAAAAAACTATGGCGGCTTTGACGATCCGAATCCCGCGCATCGCAGCAATTACATTCCCGTGAAATTCACGCCGCGACAGAATCCATTCTACTGCGCGCTTCCCTACAACGATAAGGCGCACACCGGCCATCGGCCGGAAGCGCCGCGGGTTGTTCCCTGGTTTAAGGACGCGTACCAGGGTCCCGCTGTTTCTACTTGCAAAGATCGATGGGTCGCCATTCGCAAAGGCGATCGGACCGTTTATGCGCAATGGGAAGATGCTGGACCGTTCCGCACTGATCACTGGCAATACGTGTTTGGCAACGAACGCCCAAAGCCGAATTTGAACAAAGGCGCTGGCCTCGATGTTTCGCCTGCTGTGCGCGATTACCTCGGATTGAAGGAAACGGACGTGACCGACTGGCGCTTTGTAGATTTCCGTGAAGTCCCACGTGGTCCGTGGTCTACTCATGGCGAAAATAACACTTTCGTAATTAACGAGCGCAAAAAAGGCAAAGCCCTGGTGGAAAAGCTCGGCACGATCGCGCGCTAAGCGTACCTGGGTAGCGCATGGGTCGCGCTGGGGAGCACAGGCTGCCAGCCTGTAGTTGCCGGCGACCCTGCCGGCAACATCTTTTCGCACGTGATTGCTACGTAATAGCATTTCCCGGTCTCGGCAAGCTGCCGAGACTTGCAGGCTTGCAGCCTGCGCTCCCCAGAAACACGTAAGACGCGTGCCGCTACGCAATCCACGCGATCGCCAACTGCTAACCGATTCCCCAAGAACAATGCGGAATCGCCGATTGGCTCGTCTTTCTTTTTCTGCGATCTCCATCATAATCGCTTTTGGCGTCGCCGCGTCAGCGGCTGCGGCCGCGGAGAGCAGTACGCTGGTAACCGGCAACGCGGCCATGGGCGATTGGACAAAGGATGCGCCAGGAGTGCGGCGCAAGATCACCGCCCAGGATTTGCCGACGCCGAGTTCAAATGCCCTGGCCATCAACCTGCCGCGCGTTGCCCGACGTCCAGCTGATGCCCAACTCCAAGTGCCGGCCGGTTTTAAGATCGACCTTTATGCTGATGGTTTCCGCGATCCGCGTTTTCTACTAACCGCGCCCAATGGCGACATCTTCGTTGTGGAAAGTCGTGCGAACAGGATCAAGGCGCTGCGCGATACCAAAGGCAATGGAAAGCCGAATGTCGTCGAAACATTTGCTGAACACGGTTTGAACAAACCATTCGGCATCGCGTTTTATCCGCCCGGGAATGATCCCCAGTTTTTATACGTCGCCAATACCGATGGCATAATTCGATTTCCCTATCGCAATGGCGACCTTAAAGCTCGCGGACCGGCCGAAGAATTAGGTGCACATCTTTCGGGTGGCGCGGCGCATCTGCCCGGTCGCGGACACTGGACGCGCGATATCGTCTTTTCACCGGACGGTAAAAAAATGTACGTCTCGATCGGGTCGCGCTCGAATGTTTCCGATAGCAGTGCGGAAGCCGATCGGGCGCGC
>DASTZJ010000279.1:0-6934 GCA_035764345.1 Candidatus Udaeobacter sp. | reverse complement strand
TAGAGCACAAATAGCGTGGCCTTGCGCAACTGCGCTTCGTCCATTGCGAAGCTGAGCACTGGCGTGATCCCACGCGCTGCCACCATGATTTTTTGACCTTCCTCTAAACGCGGTCGCATGGTCGCCACCAGATCGGGTGTGACCATCTTGGCAACTTCGCGGGTGACGGTGAGCGTAGTGAGGCCCTGAAGCTTCAACGTGTAAGCGCGCAGCGCCAGCCCGCCCATCAAAACTGCCAGCACGAATTGAAGCGCATCAACTTTGGTGTGGGCCAGCGTCAGCTCGACAAAAGCCAGAATCACAAAGGTGATGCCAAAGAGCACGCGGTCATACCAGGTGAAACCCACGGTGCGATTGAATGTGCACGAACCAAGATTGACTGTGATCGCGCCGACGACGCCGATGGCGTAAAGGCCAGCCAGCGCGGTGAAATTAGCGGCAAAAAGCAGCACCACCACCGGCAGGCCGATGGAGATAAGGAGCGGCCAGGTGGGGACGCCGTGGCGATTGAGACGCCTGAATTGGCGCGGCATCTCGCCGTCACGCGCCATCATGTAAAGCAGACCGATCATCGCCACGATAGCGGTGTTGGCCGCACTCAAGAGCAGGAGAAAGAAAACGATTCCAACGATCCAGCCGAAGATCTGCCCGACCGCAGGGGAAAACGTAGCGGCGGCAAATTGCTCGCCAATGAAACGCAGCATGTCCTCGCTGCGTTGTCCAAGAACTGCCGCGATTTCGTCACGATCGGTCAGATGCAATGTTTTGCCGAGCACGGAAGGTAGGGACAGCATTGCCCAGCCGAGCAGCGCCGTGGCGAAGACGACTTCGATCGCTACTGGTGTAATAGCCTTGACCGATTCGCGCGCCACACTCGGGTGTTCCATTGTCGATCCTGGATCGAGTTTCATCACGCCCGTCAGATTGGCGATCGATTCCGCACCCGACAACGCCAGGATTACACCCACGAATTGCACCCACACCGTGCCCAGGCTTTGATGTCGCGGCTCGAGAAAATGCGTCGTGAAATGTGGCGCGCTGAGCACGACTAAAAGAACGACTATCACTGCCGTCGGCAGCGCCAGCGCCACCGCGAAGCTGCCGGAATGTTTCGGCCCGAAATAATTGATCAAGCCCATGATCAACAACATCCCAATCGTCGTGAGCGCGATGTGCTCCCGCGCCATTTTGATCCATTCGATGTGCTCCGCGCCGGAGGTGATGTAGGTAAGGGCGGACCAACCGCTCAACGCCGCGGTGACGGTAAGGTCCGCCAATAACAACAACGCACCAACCACCGCGAGCAATCTTCCTTGCGAGCGCGCTGCGGAATAAACGCCGCCGCCGTCGGGATAATGACGGCAAATGACCGCGTAATTGATGCCGACCAAACCGGTAAGCGCGCAAACAGCAAGGATGATCGGCAGCGATGAAAATCCCGCCGCCACAAACGCCAGCCCAATCACATATGCTTTGCTGGTGCCCCAATCGCCGTAGAGCAATGCGGCCGCACGTTTCCAGTCCAGATTGCGCGGCCGATGCACGCCCGCACTTGCGTCGAGAACGATATCCTCTATCAGCTGTGCCATCGTTTATTGGGTGTGACTCTCCATTGCGCGCTTGTTCACTGGCAAGTCCTTTCTCAGCCGCGCCTGGCTTGACTGCGAATTGACTCAATCAGATGGTTTGTGCAGTTCTTTGTTTCGCTTAATGGGTCGGCGAGTAGTCGGCCTAACGGGGAACCCAAATTTCGTGCGCCAAAGCCGCGCGAATTGGGGCGAACGATGCGCGGCATCGGGAGCATTTAGTGGCTCCAGCCCGACAGCTAACCTCGTCAGCATCATTAAAGAGCAAGGCATGTCGTGAAATCCGGCTCCTGCTGAAGTGAGGCGCCTCGTCGCGCGAGGCGGCCTTGTTTGAGTCGAAAGAAGAAATTGAAAATTCATAACGGACGCGCGTTGCGCGTTGGCTGGCTCTTCGTTCACGCAATTTTTTTGCTCGGCGCGACCGCCTACGTGAATGGGCAAGACAAATGGTTTGGCCAGCGACTTCTGAACACTTTCGGCGAAGATTTGCGAACACCGGCTTACCAGCCGCCTGTACCAGACATCTCGCCGCCTTCCCGACGAATCCCGCCGGCGCCATTTGATTCGCCGCCATTTCCCGCTGGTGACTGGCAGATCGGCGGCACACCAATTATCGGTGATCCGGGAAACGTGGCGCCCTGGCCATTGATGGAAGCGATCTATGCAGGGCCAAATGGTGAGGCGTGGAAGAAAAGTCGGATCCAGATTTACGGCTGGGAAGATTTCTCGTGGAACGTAAGCACATCGAGCAACACATCGCGCGGGCCGAACGCGAATTTTCCACTCATCTACGACTTGCGACCGAACCGTTTCGAACAAAATCAATTTGTTCTCTACATCGAGCGCGTGCCGGACGAATTTCAAACAGACCACATCGACTGGGGCTTTCGCATTTCTGGCGTTTACGGACTCGACTACCGCTTCATGATCTCACGCGGACTTTTCAGCGATCAGTTACTCAAGCACAACAACTATTACGGCTTCGATATGCCGATGGTCTATCTCGACATCTACATTCCGCAGATTTTCAAGGGAATGAATGTGCGCATCGGTCGTATCATTTCTGAGCCGGACATTGAAGCGCAGCTCGCGCCGAACAATCTCATGTCAAGTCATTCGCTTGTTTACGGATTCGACAATTATACACAGACTGGAATTTTCACGACCACTAAGATCAACGATCAGTGGACGATTCAGGCCGGCATTTCCAACGGCACTGATGTTGCGCTTTGGCAGGACGATCCCGGGAATCAGCCCACAGGCACCGTGATGGTTCAATGGACAGCGCCAAATCAGAAAGACTCTATTTACGCAGGCGATAACGCGTTTAACAACGGCGAATTCGGTTACAACAATTTGCAGCAGATCGTCGGTACTTGGACGCACAAGTTTAACGACAAGATCTACACCGCCACCGAAGGCCTCTATATGTATATGAACGATGCGAAGACGCATCCGACCAGCGCCGTGCCGTTTCAAAGTGGTTCGTTTCCAGTGAAACCCGGTTATGCGCCGGAATGGGGAATTCTCAACTACACAATGTTTAGAATTGCGCCATCTGCGTTCTTCACGATGCGGAATGAGTTTTATAACGACATCGTTGGCAGTCGCACCGGTCATGCGACGAAATACTCTGAGCATTCCATCGGCATCACTTGGTGGCCCGATAAGATCATTACGCTCCGACCCGAATTGCGTTTCGATCATTCATACGACACCGCCGCGTTCGACAACGGCACCCGGCGAAATCAATTGACCGCTTCGATGGACTTCATCGTTCACTACTAATGATCCCAACGAACATTAAGCGACCGCGCAATGTGGATGTCTCGCGCGCGGCTGCGATTCTTTATGGGGACTGGGGAACCAGCAAGGCCTACGTTATAGGGCTGGCGTTCGCTGTCGCTGGTTATGCGTCGTTCTGGCTGATCGCGGCGATGTGCGTTCTCACCGCGCTCGTCGGCGTTAACTACATGGTTATCTGCCGTCTTTATCCGGATGGCGGCGGCGTCTATGCCAGCGTGCGGCATCGCAGCGAAGTCATCTCCATCGTCGGTGCGTTTCTGCTCATCGCCGATTACCTGGTGACCGCCGCGATTAGTGCCCTTTCCGCCTTTCAATATCTCGGCGTGCCGCACCCGGAAAAATTCGCCGCCGCATCGATCCTCATCATAGGATTGCTCAACCTCCTCGGACCAAAACAAACCGGTGGGCTCGCGTTTCTCGTTTCGATCCCGACTGCGCTCGTCGTGATCGCCCTTGGTCTCTTCAGCCTGCCGCACCTCGGTCAAGCGTTCACTCATTTGCAACCGCTGCACGGAACCTTCGCTCAAAACTGGGCCGGCTTCGTCGGCATCGTACTCGCGCTTTCGGGTGTCGAAGCGATCGCGAACGCCACTGGCGTAATGAAGCTCGATCCCGGCAGCACAGATGAGCATCCATCGGTCGTTAAAACATCCACACCGGCGATCCTGATGGTGATGATCGAAGTCTGCGTTTTCACTGCACTGCTTGGACTTGCCATGCACGCCCTCAGCGGATTGCAGATCGTAAACGGAGATGTGAATGCCCCGGGCGCGGAAGGCGTGCGGGATTACATGCTGCGTTACATGGGCCAGGTTTTTGTCGGAGGTGCGTTAGTACCGGCTCTTGGTCACGCCTTCGGGTTCATCGTCAGCATTGTCTTCGCGATGCTTCTATTGTCAGCGGTCAACACGGCGATTGTCGATCTAATCATGATTCAGTTTCTTATGTCGCGTGACCGCGAGGTACCGGCCATTTTCAACCGACTCAACAAATGGGGCGTGCCAAGCGCAGGCATGTTGCTCGCCACGCTAGTGCCGATGTTGCTGGTGCTGCTCGTCAAAGACATGGCTGGGCTTGCTGATCTTTACGCAGTCGGAGTTGTTGGCGCGATCGCCACAAATCTCGGGGCGACCGCGACCGATCGGAAGCTCTCGATTAAGTCTTGGGAGCGCGCACTCATGTTCACGACCTTCATTGTCATGGCCGCGATCGAAATGTCGCTGCTCATCGACAAACCGAATGCGCGGTACTTCGCCGTCACGATCCTGGCTGTCGGACTGATTCTGCGCGGGCTCGTCTTGGAACGCCGGATGAAAAAGGAAGCAGTGCCCGGGAAAGTGCCGCTTGAAGTGCCAGCAGCCAAGCCGGCAGTTGCGCTTCCGCAAAGCGCCATGGCCGCCGAGTCAATTCTTTGTGCGATCCGAGGCACCGGCCGGACGCTCGATTTTGCATTGCGCGAAGCGCGTGAGACCGGCAGACGGCTCTATCTGCTCTTCGTGCGCGAACAGGCATTCATGACCGAGCAGGACGCAAAACGCAAATGGCAGGAAGATCCTGAGGCCAGCACAGTTTTTGCGGAAGCGAAACAAAAGGCGCCGGATCATCCTCCTCTGTTCTGCTACGCCGTTAGTCCATCAGCGGCGGAAACGATTGTCGATGTCGCCGCGACGCTCGGCGCCTCACGAGTCATTCTTGGCGCACCGCAACGTAACGCGTTGATAAATCTTCTCCGAGGGAACGTCATCCGCGAAGTGTCCAATTCATTGCCGGAAGACATCGATCTCCTCGTTTACGCGTAACCGTGCCTTTTGTTGGACGCTCGCCGTCGCACGTTGAACCGTTGCGTTCATGTTCAACACCTTCCGAGCTCAACCGCAACTTCGATTTTGGCGGTCTGCGGAAACATGTCGAGCGGCGTAACGGAATTCACCGTGAATTTTTCGCGCAATTCTTTCAAATCGCGCGCCAGCGTCGCGGGATTGCAGGAAACGTAAATCAATGTTGCTGGCGCAAGATCGAGAATTGCGCGGCGCACATTTGCCGAAAGGCCGATTGCGGGAGGATCTATAATGAGCGTCAAGGAACGACGACTTTCCGGCTGTCGCGTCTCACCCTCGATGGCCAGGAAGCGGTCGCTCCCTACCAATTCCTGCTCCACATCGCCGGCGATATAGATTTCTCTCTCGGTCGCGTCGTCTTTCGCGGCAGCGATTGCGAACTTGTCCCAATCGATTCCGACGAGACGCTCAAACTTGTCGAGCAACGCTTTGGCAAAGAATCCAGCGCCGCAATAGGCATCGATTAGCAAATCTTGATTCGGCGGAACAAGATCGACAATCAAATCACGCAGTGCATCAGCGACCTCATCGTTGGTTTGAGAAAAGACGCGCCGGCTGGAGGACACGCGCAACGTGTAATGCCCATCGCGTGGATTTCGTTCCCGCAGTTCTGTGAGCGCAGCATTCACTTCGTCGCATGAAATCGGGCAACGCTCGATGTCGATCAAGCGATGCGAATCGCGCCTGAAAAATCCGATCGCACCATCCTGCACATGAACGGTGATGCGATTGCGATATTCGTACTGCTTCGGTGACGGAATGATCGGTCGCATGGGAATGTCCTTGAGCTTGCCGATCCGCTGAAGAACATCGCGCACCTGCCGCCATTTAATCGCCAGTTGATGTTCGTAGTCGATGTGCTGGTATGCGCACCCGCCGCAACGGACGAAATACGGACACTCAGGCGTTACGCGATGGGGGGAGCTTTCCTTAACTTGTACCAACTCCGCCTCGGCGAATTGTTTCTTCTCACGCAAAATCTCAGCAGAAACGAGCTCCCCCTCGATCGTGTACGGAACGAAAACGGCCTTCCCGTGCTCGCGTCCGACGCCTTTCCCACCGAAAGCGATGTCTTCGATTTTCAGATCGATCAGGCGCATATGAACATTTCGACCGAGCGAACCGGAAAGGCCAATTCAATCTGCTTTTGACATTCCTTCGTCATTCGTGCTTCGTCATTTTCATCATGGCTTGGCGACTGCACGAACACGTTTGGCGTGGCAAAATCGATAACCGCGCGCGCGGGCGCGTGACCGGTCAGATCTGGCTGGCGGGTATCGACCAGCCGCTGACGCTTGAATTATCAGGCGACTGTGCGCCCGACCTCGTCGGCTGCGAGTTGACCTTTGAAAACCCCAACCCGATTCCAATGACGACGAAACCGCCCGCTCACCAGCAGCGCGGCCCTGCCGGCGATATCACAGCCGCGCGCAAAGTGCGTGTGTTCGACGTTCCAATTGAAGAAGCGTTGGCAATGTCACGGCGCGGCGAGAAACCGCCCGAACACATGGCCAACGCGATGTATCTGGAATGGTTCAGCGAGCGGAGCGGCCGCGTAGTGATTGAAAGTGCAGAGTATCTACTGCAGATCTCGGAGCCGGCATGGCGCTATACTCCAGAAGAAATTGCCGAGCGCGGGCGCCACATCGCTGAAGAAGAAACGCCCTTTGCCATCGCCATTACTCAGGACGGCGAAACACAGGA
>DASTZJ010000278.1:0-16284 GCA_035764345.1 Candidatus Udaeobacter sp. | reverse complement strand
AGAAATGGCCCGGGTTATTGACACACCGGTGCCTCCTGTTACTATCCTCGCTCCAATGAGATTTCCTTTACCGCTTACAGCGAAAATCGCGGCCTACGTGATTGGGCATAAGTTGCGTGGCACGAAGAAATTCGCCACGGTACTTCAGCTCGAGCCGTTGCACACGTGTAATCTCACATGCACGGGTTGTGGACGGATTCGAGAGTATTCTACGTCGCTCAAGGACATGATGAGCTTGGAGGACTGTCTTGGGGCAGCAAAGGAATGCAACGCGCCGATGGTTTCCATCTGCGGCGGCGAACCGCTTATCTATCCGCACATCGAGGCGCTGGTGGAAGGACTGCTCGTGCAGCGGCGGATCGTTTACATTTGCACGAACGCCATGTTCATGCGCAAAAAGATGCGCGACTGGATGGCCTCGCAGTTGGCGATTCGGCCGGAATTTGTCAAAGAAAGAATTACTTCGCTGCTCGGTGCGGGATTGCTAAGCGAAAAAGACGCGGCCGAAATTCGCAAGGGACCGAAAGACCCGGCAAAGCCAACTATTGGTCCGACCAAATGGATGTACTGGAACGTGCACTTGGACGGTTTGGAGCGAACACACGACCTAATCGTGGAGCGCGAGGGCGTCTTCAAGGAATGCATTCTGGCAATCAAAATGGCCAAGCTGCTCGGCTATCAGGTTGCGACGAACACAACGGTTTACAAGGAAACCGATATGCAGGAGATCGAACAAATGTTCGATTATCTTTCCGATCTTGGCGTGGATGGTCACACCATTACCCCTGGATACGATTACGACGCTGCCAAGAAAGACATGATCAAACGGCTCAATCTGCGTCCGGAAAACTTCTTTCTTACCCGCGCAATGACGGTCGAGAAATTCCAAAGAGTCGAGAAATGGATGAGTCATTATACCTTTTTGGGGACGCCGATCTATTTTGAGTTTCTCGCGGGTAAACGCGATCTGACATGTTCGGCTTGGGCGATTCCAACGCGGAATATTCGTGGCTGGAAAGGCCCGTGCTATTTGATGACGGACGGACACTACTCGAGCTACACGGAGTTACTGGAAAAGACCGAATGGGACCGCTATGGCGTCGTCAACGGCATAGCGCGCGACAGCCGCTGCGAGAACTGCATGGTGCATTGCGGTTACGAGCCGACTGCGACATTGGGACTGCAAGCGCAACGAGGAGACACGTGGAAAACGATCAAGTTCAATTTCGGCTCGAAGCCGAAACCCTCTGGCCGTGGCAGCGAAGTTCTCGCTTTCAATGGCGTGAGCTCCGGTAACGGCCACCTCACCGGAAAACGCGCAGAAGTTGCAGCGCAAGCCTCGTAAAGATCGGATCTGCATGCCGGAATTGTCGAAGAACCTCATTGTGTTGCCGAGTGCGCGACCAGAGATATCGGAATTTTATTCGGCGAACGACGAAGAAATCGCCGGGGCGATCACGCGTGCGCAGGAGAACCTGTTGCGCCAGCAAAAACCAGATGGCGATTGGTGTGGGGAGCTGATTGTCGATAGCACCCTCTGCTCGGATTATATCCTTTTCATGCATTGGTGCGGCGAAGTGGACGCGCAATTGCAGCGGCGCTGTGTGCGTCACATTCTCAAACGCCAACTGCCGGATGGAGGATGGAGCATTTATCATGGTGGCCCCAGCGAAATTAATGCGTCGGCGAAAGCATATTTTGCATTGAAGCTCGCTGGCTGTTCGGTGGACGCGCCGTTTATGCAGGAGGCGCGCGCGAATATCATTCGTCGCGGGGGTATTCCGCAGATGAACACTTTTAGCAAGCTTTACCTTGCATTACTGGGCCAATTTCCCTGGAAATATTTGCCAGCGATCCCGGTGGAAATGGTGCTCCTCCCACGCTGGGCGCCGTTTCACATTTATAAAATGTCGTCATGGAGCCGGGCCATGCTTATGCCGCTGGCGATTATTAACCATTTCAAACCGACTCGCATTTTGCCCGGCGAAAAGCAATTGCACGAACTCTATCCCCTCGGAACCGAGCAAAGCGATTTGCGCCTACCCCGCAGCGAAACTTTCTGGACCTGGCGCAATTTCTTTCTTCGACTCGACGACACTTTGAAATTCCTGCAGCCGCTCCGGATTCGCCCGCTGCGCAGGCGCGCCTTGGAAGAAGCGGAGCGATGGATGCTCGAGCGGATCGGTGAGGGCAGCGATGGTCTGGCAGCGGTGTTTCCGGCGATGCTGAACTGCTTAATCGCGTTACGCGCTCTCGGTTACTCAAAATCAAATCCGATTTACGCCAAGGCGGAGAAAGACTTTGCTGGACTCTTCGTTGACGATCCAGAGAATTTCCGTATCCAACCGTGTCTCTCGCCGGTTTGGGATACTGCAATCAACATCATTTCGCTGGCGGAATCCGGCCTTCCTTCGGAGCATCCCGCGCTGCAAAAAGCCGCTGATTGGTTGGTTAATAAAGAGGTGCGCATCCGCGGTGACTGGTCAGCAAACAATTCATATCCGCAAGCCAGCGGATGGGCATTCGAATACAACAACGTTTATTATCCTGACACGGACGATACAGCGATGGTGCTGATGGCGCTGCGGCTGGTCCGGCCAAAGGACTCACAAGCGCTCAATGAAATCTTTCGCCGCGCACTGGATTGGCAGCTCAATTTCCAATGTCGCGATGGCGGTTGGGCCGCGTTTGATAAAAACGTGACTACGCCGTGGCTGGAAGACATGCCGTTTGCCGATCACAATGCGATTCTCGATCCAACGTGCAGTGACCTTACTGCGCGCACGCTTGAAATGCTTGGCTACATTGGGTTTGATCCCAGCACGCGGTCTGTTCGCGACGCCGTCCAGTATTTGGTCGACACTCAGGACGAGGACGGCTCGTGGTATGGACGCTGGGGCGTCAACTACATCTATGGCACCTGGCAGGTGCTGCGTGGCTTGCGCGCGATTGGCCAGGACACGACACAGGACTGGATATTGCGCGGTCGCGATTGGCTTGAAAGTTGTCAAAATAACGATGGCGGTTGGGGTGAAACTTGCGGCACCTATGAAAATCCGTCGGCCAAAGGCATTGGCGAAAGCACGGCGTCGCAAACGGCATGGGCGATCATGGGCATCTGTGCGTGCGGCGATCTCGATCGGCCGAGCATTCAGCGTGGCTTGCGCTTCCTACTCAGTTCGCAAAAACCCGATGGATCGTGGGATGAAGAGCAAATCACGGGTACGGGTTTTCCGCGCGTCTTCTATTTGAAGTACGACATGTATCGCCAGAACTTCCCACTCCTGGCGCTCGCGACGTACGTCAATTATCGCAGCGGCCTCGGGCATCGTCCGAGTTTTTATCGCTGCGATCGTTAGGGCGCGACCGCCCGGGCACTGCCATCGGTTCCGATGGCGCGAAAAATAAAACCTGTCGCGCGGCGTAATTCGATCTAACTGTAAAGATTATGGCTTACGAATTACCAAAATTACCTTATCCGTACGATGCTTTGGAACCGCATATCGATGCGCAGACGATGGAAATCCATTATACCAAACATCACCAGACTTACGTCAACAACCTAAACAACGCGATCAAAGGCAAAGCTGATCTCGAAAAGAAGTCGGTCGAGGATTTGATCAGTGATCTTAAATCGGTGCCAGAAGACATTCGCACGGTCGTGCGGAACAATGGCGGCGGTCATGCAAATCATTCGTTTTTTTGGAAAATCATGGGACCGAATGCCGGTGGTGAACCGAAAGGCAAGCTCGCCGACGACATCAAATCGGCATTCGGCAGCTTCAACGATTTCAAAGAGAAATTGGCTGCCGCTGGTGCAGGACGTTTTGGCAGCGGCTGGGCGTGGCTGATCAAGAATAAGAACGAAAAACTCGAAATCATTTCGACTCCAAATCAAGACAACCCTCTGATGGACGGCAACACGCCGATCCTGGGCGTCGATGTTTGGGAGCACGCTTATTATCTCAAATATCAAAACCGCCGGCCCGATTACATCAAAGCCTGGTGGAACGTGGTAAATTGGGATGCGGTAGCGAAGAATTACTGATTGGCGTTTGGCGAGTTCTGCTGTAGCGGCGGTCTATGGCCGCCGCTAAACTTGTACATGTTCAGCGGTCAAGGAGCACCGCGATACATGCATGGCTTATCTGAACGAAAACTATCTTAAACTTCAGGCGGGCTATCTTTTCCCGGAAGTCGCAAGGCGGGTCCGCGAATTTTGCGAAGCCCATCCAGAGGCAGCCAAGCGATTGATTCGATGCGGAATCGGGGACGTCACCGAGCCGCTCCCACGTGCGGCAATCGATGCGATGAAGCAAGCTGTCGAAGAGCTTGGACATCGCGAGACGTTTCGCGGCTATGGTCCGGAACACGGCTATGAATTTTTAAGGTCGGCAATCGCTCAGCATGATTATCGCGACCGCAACATTGACATTGCCGAAGACGAAATTTTTGTCTCTGACGGCTCAAAATGCGATTGCGGTTACGTCCTCGACATTCTCGGGGATCAAAACAAAGTCGCGGTCCCCGATCCGGTGTACCCGGTGTATGTCGATACAAATGTGATGGCGGGCCACAGTGGGCCGGCAAGAAAAGATGGAAGCTACGAAGGGATTCTTTATTTGCCGTGCACAGCTGAAAACGGATTTGTTCCCGACCCACCGGCGGAACATGCCGATCTTGTTTATCTTTGTTTTCCTAATAATCCAACAGGGGCCGTTGCATCGCGTGAACAACTCTCGCAGTGGATCGATTACGCGCGCTCGCACGAAGCGCTACTACTATTCGATGCCGCGTACGAAGCCTATATTTCCGATCCAGATGTTCCGCATTCCATTTTCGAAATTCCGGCGGCGCGCGAGTGCGCGATTGAATTGCGCAGTTTTTCCAAGAACGGCGGGTTCACCGGCGTGCGCTGCGGATTTACGGTGATGCCAAAATCGGTGCTCGCGCGGACAGAGAACGGCCGCCGACTTCCTCTCCATCCGCTTTGGCAACGACGTTGGAGCACGAAATCGAACAGCGTGAGTTATCCGGTGCAACGCGGGGCCGAAGCGCTTTACTCGCCTGAAGGCCGCAAGCAATGTCGCGCACTGACTGAGCATTACATGGGGAACGCCAAGATTCTTCGCGCTGCCGCAGCAAATGCCGGTCTGGATGCTTTCGGCGGCGTAAATGCGCCGTACATCTGGGTGAAAACACCCAATGGCCTAACGAGTTGGCAAATGTTCGATCGGATGCTGCAAGAGCTCAATGTCGTCATCACACCCGGCGCCGGTTTTGGCGCACAAGGGGAAGGCTACGTTCGCATTTCGGCGTTCAACAGCCGCGAGACCGCGGAGGAAGTCGCGCGCCGGTTGCAGAAACTGTACTCGCTTTCGCTCAAGGCGAGGGCAGCGCTCCTGCAAGATAAGTGAATCACCTCTTGTCGATGGTACGGAGCCGCGTAGAGTGCGCTAAATTTTGCAAAGACGAAGGATGGGAGAGTGTCGGATCGAACGCAAAATTTGCCACAACTGTATCGCTTTTGTTTCTTGATGCTGGGCGACTCGCGCAAGGCACAGGAAGTCTTTAACACGACGTTGCGCGAAGCAGCTGTGCGCGCTGCACAGGGAGAACTGCCCAGGGAACCATTTTGGCTTTTCCGCGAGGCGCGCTGGCGCTGTTTAGAAGCAAGTAAGGCGGACCTGCAACCGGAATCGCTCGAAACCGACGAGCACGACATAGCTCCGCAGGCCGCGTCACAGATCAAGCAACTCGAGCCCGCGCAACTGGCAATTTGGATTTCCGCCGCACCAGATCCTCAGAGGACAGCGCTGGCGCTCTTTTATCTCGACGAATTCAATTACCTCGAGATTCTAGACATCGCCGAACTCAAGCTGAGCACGCTGTCGCGATGTTTGTCGCAAGGGCGGCGACAGTTGCAGGCGTGGCTGGACGCTAAGCACTCCGGAGCACCCAAGGCATGAGGACACTGCGGCTATTACGTCGGCGCCGCGCCCTTTTGAATTGCGCGCCAATCAGCCACGACCATTTGGCTGACCGTTCCATGCGCGCCGCGGTATCGCGTGAAGACGGCTCTGATGAATTTGTTAATCAACAGAACTTTGATCGAGCCGTGGCGGAACTGGTTCGTCTTGTTCCGATCCCTGCCGAGTCGGCTGAATGGTTCTTGGACAAGGATGCCATTCACGCTCCGAAGTGGACATGGAGAAGAATCTTGCTCAATCCTGCCGTCCTTGCGATCAGCATTGCGCTCGTGGTGATCGCCGGAGTCTTCACGTTCCACCTACTTGGTCGCCTCAATGATTTTCCCGGATCGGCAACAGCGCGCAAACTAATAACAGTGGCTGGCTCCACTCGACCGGTCATGCTCGATCCGGTGAGCGCTGAAGCGGGGACGTTAAGCGACTTGTTTTTTATGAAACACGGGCTGGAACACTACGACGTTCCGGAAAAGTTCACCGATTTTCGCACAATCGGTTGCCGCGTTTTTGACGACGATGAGTCTCAGCGGATCGCCCAAATCTGGGTGGCTGAAAAACGCATGCAGTTTTTCTTGTTTCCGGCAGAGAGAGACACCAAAACCGGCGCTGTGCTGGGGTTTCCAGGCTGGCGCTATGTTCATCAGGAAGGATGGGTTGGTGCAGTCACAGAACACAACGGCGTCTGCTTCATGGCAGTGCTCCAAGGCCAGGAAAAGGATCTGGAGCCGTATCTTTCTGGGCCAAAGCAGTAACACTAGTCTCGCTTCCCGTCCCTACTCTTACTCAGGCTCTCGCTGGAACATTTGTTGACTAAAGGAGCAAGAGCGCGAGCAAAAGAAACAGGTAGGAAGTGAGGTCAGCGATTGCGCTTGCGTTGACAGCGCAAGTCATGCGATTGACCTTTGTCGCCGCCGATTTTGCCATGGTAGCTCAGTGGTAGAGCAGCCCCGAAAGCATTCGGGGTTTGGTCATTTAGGAAAAGTTCGCTAGTTTGCGCACGAAATAAACGCCAGGGTAGCTCAGTGGTAGAGCAGGGGACTCATAAGCCCTTGGTCGGGAGTTCGAATCTCCCCCCTGGCACGTTCCTTATGCCGTGGATTTACATTTTGAAAGGTTCATCTGGCAGGCATTACATCGGTTCAGCGGTTGATTTAGATGCGCGCCTCGCTCAGCATCGAAGCGGTCACACTTACACCACGAAGCAGCTCGGAGAAAATTTCGAACTCGTGGCAAACAAAGAAGTGGCAACGCTCGATGAAGCGCGCAAAATCGAGCGAACACTGAAGGCAAAGAAGAATCCGCGGTTTGCCATTCACGCGTTACAAAAGTAGAGCAGCCCCGAAAGCTTTCGGGGTTGGTCGGGAGTTCGAATCTCACCCCTGGCATTGCTCAATTGTGGAGTGTGGATTGCCGATTGCAGACTGATTGAGCTTCTGGCACAAGCATGCAGTAATGAATGACGAGAGTTTGCTCCAAAAGCTTTTCGCTTCTGGAAATTCTTATTGGCTGACGCGCTTCGTCATTCTGAGACTGCTTGGTTTTGTTTATGTGGTCGCTTTCTTGGTAGCAGCACAGCAGTTGGTGCCGTTGATTGGCGAGCATGGCTTAACGCCGGCTAGTCATTTTCTCGAGAGCGTTCAAACACAACTCGGTTCTCGCACTGCTGGAATGCTGCGAGTACCGACGCTCTTTTGGTTACGAATTTCCGATAATGCATTGTCGATCTTCGCCTGGCTGGGCTTTGGCCTGTCGTTGGTCGTTCTCGGCGGCTACGCCAATGCAATTCTCCTTGGCGTCCTTTGGGTGATGTACATGTCGATCGTACACATTGGACAGATCTGGTACGGTTATGGCTGGGAGATTCAACTTCTGGAGACCGGCTTTTTATCGATCTTTCTTTGCCCGTTGCTGGATGGACGGCCGTTTCCCAGGTGCCGTCCACCGATTCTTGTTATCTGGCTTTTTCGATGGCTTGGGTTTCGCATCATGATCGGCGCAGGTCTAATCAAATTGCGTGGCGACCCGTGCTGGCGTGATCTTACTTGCCTATACTATCACTACGAGACACAGCCGATTCCGAGTCCTGTCAGTCGCTATCTTCACTTTGCGCCGCTCTGGTTCCACAAATTCGAGGGGGTATGGAACCATTTCATCGAACTCGTCGTGCCGTGGTTTTCATTTGGTCCACGACACGTGCGGCATGCCGCAGGCGTCTTGCTCGTCACATTTCAAATCTTTCTCATCATCAGCGGCAATCTTTCGTTCCTCAACTACCTGACAATCATTCCGTTCCTGGCATGCTTTGACGATACCTTCCTGCGTCGTTTTCTACCGAAGCGAGTGGTTAAACGTGCCGAACGCGCGGCACAGGAATCGGAACCGTCGCGCATCAACAACACGATCGCGATCGCGTTGTCGATGCTGGTTGTCTATTTAAGCGTCGCGCCGGTGCTCAATCTCGTTTCGGGGCGACAGCTGATGAATTATTCCTACGACCCGCTCGATCTTGTAAATACATATGGAGCGTTCGGTACAGTTGGGCGCGAACGCGACGAAATCATTTTTGAAGGCACCGAAGATTCAGTCATCACGGGCGACACCAAGTGGAAGGAATATGAGTTCAAAGCCAAGCCGGGTGATCCAAATCGGCGGCCACCGTTCGTCGCACCCTATCAACCGCGGATTGACTGGCAAATCTGGTTCGCTGCGATGGCTTCACCCGCCGAATACCCGTGGACATTGCATTTTGTTTGGAAGCTTCTGCATAACGATCCCGGCACCTTGTCACTCCTTGCGAAGAATCCGTTCCCGGACGCGCCACCTCATTACATTCGGGCGCGACTCTATCGTTATCAATTCGCGCCAATCGGCGAGAAAGCGTGGTGGAAACGCGAACCAATTGGAGAATGGTTGCCTGCACTCTCGGCGGACAATCCTGAATTTCATCGTCTGCTCGAAGCGATGAATTGGTTGGATTGAAACTTCAACAGTGACGAATTTCGTTTCAACTAATGGAATTCATGTGGAAGCCTGCCCGGATTGTCAGCGCGAATTTTCTGGAGCGGATTGGTAAGCCAGCTTCTCGCTTCCATTCTGATTACCTGGCGTATCGAAATGGCGACATAACGCAGGCTGAGTTGATCATGCGGCTGCCGCACGTAGCCATGGTCGGCGACAGCGCTTGCACGGGAGTTTATATCTCATCGATCTGGGGCACGTTTTGGCGCGCGCGCACTTGCCGCGGGAACAACTGGTTTCTCGACACTAACCCGGCGCCATCAGCGATTCAGAGCGTCTCGAAGAGACTGGAGGAGTTCACTCCATTTGTTGCGATTGAATGCGCGGGCATCGGCGCGCTCGTCGATCACGAAGGTCAACGCCAAAATTTTTTTCGAAGAATTCTTCGGACGCGCAATTTCTCGGGACAAATTGGCAATTTGCTGGCGATGAAACGTTTTCCCGATTTGATTCTCATCTCGATTGGACACAACAACGTCGATTGGGCGTGGCGAAGTCCAACCAACGAACTGGAGCAACCTGAAAGCCGTTTACAACGGCAAAGCCGGGATCTCCGGGAGAATTTCACGCGACAGATGCGCCGGCTGACCGATCGGGCTCGCACGCAGCGTCATCAGGTCGCAATCATCGTGTATGGTCTTGTCAATTTCGAGTCATACTTTCGAGGGCGTGAAATCGCGGAACACCTGCGAGCGCAGGACGCATCTCGTTATCCGCATCTGGAAACGACTTACAAATATTTCACGTCCTTCCGGCCAGCTTACCGCTCTAATCTGGTTCGCCTTGCAAGGATGGTGAACGAGGAATTGCGTGCGATGGTGAGGGAATTAAATCGCGAACTCGCTCAAAACGCCAACGTGCAATTGCGATATTCGGATGCCTTGTCAACAGCTAACCTGAGTCGCGTGGAACTGCTTCACCCGATCGATGGTTGGCATGCCTCGGTCGAGGGCCACAATGTTCTCGCAGAAGCCGCGTTTCGCGATCTCGGACCAAGTCTGGAATTTCTTGGATTTAGGTGATCAGGGTTGGTACGTCGCTTCACCAGCATCCACTTGGCGCTACTGCGAAAATGGCCAATTACAAATCTCCACGCTGCTTCAGTCGCTCGACGGTCTCGCGTAACATGCGATAACCGAAATGTCCTTGTCGCACGCGTAATAGTTCCGAGCCACGCCATTTTTGCTGGATCCTTTCGAGCTGTTCGAGTGGCGCGATCGAATCGAACTCGCCCGCAACAAATAACACCCGTGCCGGGTCGCTTAGCGGCACGTTATGGAGCGGTGAGCTCAGATGAAAATGCCTGGCGACGAGCGACGGCTCGATGTTCGCTCGATGTAGTTCGCGGCGAATCGACCGCGCTGCAGGGCTCTCCCAGATCGCGTGCTCGATGTTTACGATCGGCGCCATCAAGGCGACGAAACGCAGATCGCGCTCAACCATCGCAAGTAGCGCACCGATCCATCCGCCGTAGCTGGTGGCGAGCACACCGAATTCGCCGGAGCCGCATTCGCGCAATGCGCTCATCAATTGGCGCAGCTCCATTACGCCCTGGCGCAACCCCTCTGCGTTGCGAATCAGGTTGCAGGTGATCGCAAGCTCACCGTTCCAATACCCGCGAGGGACACGCGAATAATGGTATGGCAGCTCAATGAAGCATGCGTTCCAGCCAAGTTCGTTGAAGTGCTCTGCGCAACGTCGATAACCGATGGGGCTCGTGGACATCAGCGCATGCAAAATGAAAACCGTCGCTGCGCTGCGACCACGTTCTGAAGGAAAAAAATCTGCGCACGCGATATTGTTCGCTGGGAATTGGGTCTCGATCGGGCTGCGCCATCTGATAGTCGGATGACCGTTTCCGAGTGCTTCAGCCAGATTGTCATCGTGCGGCGAGGCATAATATTGATCGGCCGTGAGCCGCTCGCATTGCTCCACGTAGCGCTCCATCTCCTCGCGGCTGCGCCCATTTAGCCGGTGACGGGCCTGAAGGAAGTTCATCGATGCGCATAGAAATGCATCGATTCCGCTCGCAGCGTAGCGGTGAAATCCGCTCTCTTTGGCTTTGCCGCGAACGACACCCATATCGCAAGGGTGCTGGGTTGCGGCATCCTGTCGGCTCCGCCCGCCGCCATTACCAGTCATCCGTTCTCGCGGCGGATGCGGCAAGTCGTCCATCGTCAGCTGAAATGTTTGTTGCAGTTCCGCGTAGAGGTTTTTGAATACAGACGCCAATTCGGATTCAATCCGCTGGCGCGCCTCTGATTTTTGCAGCTCGGGGAAATGTGAGATTGGATTTCCGAACGCGATCCAAATCGACGTTCGCCCGCCTGAGGCGGGCAGCCAACGTTTAGCCGAATAGAGGCGGTCGCTGCCTACGATAACGCACGGCAAAATCGGAACGCCGGCTATGTGCGCGAGTGTTGATGCGCCGGGCCGCAGCGGCGCGCCTTCGAGCAGCGATCGCGCGCCGTCGCGAATCCCGCCTTCGGGGAAAAGACCGAGGATGCGTCCCTCTTTCAACCGCTCGATTGCGGTCCGGATAGTTTTGCGATCTGCGCGATCGCGATCTACCGGGAACGCATCGACCGCACGCAAAAGAAAACCCACGACCGGCGGCTGAAAAAATTCCGCCATTGTCATCCAGTCGATTTTTCGTCGGGTCACTGACGAAATGATGAAGGGATCGAAATGACTGATGTGATTGGCTGCCAGCAAAAATCCGCCGGTGCGATCTGCATTTTCGCGCCGGATTACCCGAACCCGCGTGACACAACCAAGCAGCAGTCTCACCAGCAGCTTGCCAGCGCGATAAGATGTCGTTTTGACTTGCACTGCTTGAGTGTTTCGCTGATTTGCCGTCATGGGAAAGGCTATTTTTTCAGGCTGATTCCTTTTTGTAACGTGGTATCATAATTGGCGGTTCTGACACGAGGTTTTGGCTATGAAACCCAAGAGTCCTTCCACGGGCGGCAAGGGGCAATTTCCGCACACGGACTACTTTTTCCACTCTGGTTTCGGTCAATGGCACGGCGGCTACTTCTCGCCTTACGACGGAGAGGACAGAAACGGATCCAGGAATTTTTACAATTTAGGACGCGAATTCCGTATCGAAGCTGCACGGGAACGTGCCAGGGAAATGGCAGTGTTTGGGCTGATCGTTCTGACCTCGGCGTGGCCGGTGCTCTATATGGTGGTCACAGTGGTGAAATTGCTGAGCAAGGGACGACCATTGCAGTAGGTTTTCTTGCCTCGAACAATCGTTCTTCGCATCGAGGAAATCGATTTGCCCGGTTGTAAGAGAAGCGCGTTGATAATGCCGTGCTTAGATGGCGCCGCTTTATCGTTGTCGCCGTTCTTGCTCTCTGTCTGGCTTTTGTCGCGCTCGTCGCCTCTTTGTACTTCCGGCAACACTCGATGCTTTGTCATCCGCGGTCGTACGACGCCGGCTATGAGAATACATTGCCCTCACGATGTCCTCGAACTCCATTTTACGACAATCGCCAGCGAACAAGTTGCATTTTATTTTCCGGACGAATCGACCGACCGATTGCCGAAGCGAATCTGGGTCGCCTTTTGCGGCAACGGTTCATTAGCACTCGATTGGATGTGGTTGTTGAGGCAAGGTCGACAATCGGGCCGCGCATTTCTGCTCGTCGATTATCCTGGCTACGGAAAGAGCGAAGGCTACGCCACGATTGCGACCACCCGCGCCACTGCGGATAACGCGCTCGACGCGCTGGCCGCGCACCTGGGCGTGAACGAAAGAGAAATTGAATCGCGACTCGACGTCATCGGCCATTCGTTAGGCACAGCCGTCGCGCTTGATTTCGCCACGCGGCATCCGGTCCGACACATTATTCTCATTTCCGTGTTCACCACATTGCGCGAGGAGGCTGCAACGATGGTTGGCAGACCGCTTTCACATCTACTCGTCGAAAATTACGATAACCGCGCCGCTTTGGATCAACTCGCGCGCTGCTCGCGGCCGCCAAGGATCGATATCTTCCATGGCACCGAGGATGACACCATTCCAATTCGCATGGGCCGCCAGCTCGCCGAAGATTTTCCCGCGTTGGTAAAATTCCATTCCGTCGCCGGCGGCGACCATGTCAGTGTCATCGACAAAGCCTCCCGTGAAATTGTTTCTACAATGAACGACTGACTAGTTCGTCGGATTTGGTCACGCTTGTCACCTAACGAGGTGGCGGCCAGAGAAATTCATCGCGGTATTCGGGCGTTTTTTCCGGGGCGAGACCATGGCGCGTGACGTTTTCAGTCACCACGCGCGGGATGAGGAAGTTTAGCAAATAATCTTCGCCACCGGCCTTAGAGCCGCTGCCGCTCATTTTGAATCCGCCAAAGGGATGGCGGCCCACGATCGCGCCGGTGCACGGGCGGTTGATGTAAACGTTGCCGGCTTCCAACTGCGTTTTGACTCGCTCGATGTTAGCTGGGCTGCGCGAGAAAAATCCGCCCGTCAGCGCGTAATCGGTGTCGTTGGCGACTTCGATCGCCTCATCGAGATCGCGCACTTTTAATACGCTCAGCACGGGGCCGAAAATCTCTTCGCACGCGATCCGCTTGCTTGGTCTTACATCGGTGAAAATCGTGGGCGGAATGAAGTAACCGTGTGGCGGCACTTCTTTCGCCTGATAAGCCAGCGTCGCCTCGCTTTTGCCGACCTCGATGTACTCCAGAATGCGCCGGTAAGCGGCTTCATCAATTACCGGCCCGACCACGATTCCGGGTTCTTCCGGATTGCCGACGCGCAGACTGCCGGCAGCAGCGAGCAAACGTTCTACCACGCGGTCGTAGTTTTCTTCGAGAACGATCAGTCGCGAGAGTGCGGAACATTTCTGGCCCTGAAAACCGAACGCGGAATAAATCGAATCGACAATCGCTTCATCCAGATCGGCGTCGGAATCGACGATCATGGCGTTTTTACCGCCCATCTCACAAATGACGCGCTTGAGTTCGCGCTGGCCTTCGCGCGTTTTACCGGCGCTCTCCCAAATCCGCAGCCCCACCTCGCGCGACCCTGTGAAAGCGATTAAATCAACGTCTTTGTGATCAACCATGTGCGCACCGATGACCGAGCCTTTGCCGTTGAGAAAATTCAATACGCCGGGCGGCACGCCGGCTTCCTCGTAAACTTCCATCAGCATGGCGCCGATGATCACCGATTGCTCGGACGGTTTCATGATCACGGTGTTGCCCGTAACCAGCGCGGCGCTGACCATGCCGCACAAGATCGCCATCGGAAAATTCCACGGCGCGATCACGAGCGCGACGCCGCGCGGCCAGTAATGCTGATAGCTTTCTTCGCCGGGCACATTTTGCGTGAGCCGCGGCCGGCCTATCAAGCGCATCTGGCGGGTGTAGAAGGTGCAGAAATCGATGGCTTCGCGAATGTCGCCGTCCGCCTCGGCCCACGGCTTGCCAACCTCAAAGACTTCGAGCGCGGAAAGCTCGAATCGGCGGCGCTCGAGAATTTCGGCGGCGCGTTCCAGTAATTGACAGCGCTTTTCAAACGAAGTTCGACGCCATTTCTCGAACGCCGCGCGCGCAGCGGCGATGGCGCGTTCGGCTTCGGGAATGCCCGCTTCGGCGGCGTAGCCGACGATTTGGTCTGGCTGGCTGGGATTGACCGAGGAAAACGTCTTATCGGTCCAAATCTTCTCGCCGTTGATCGTGAGGGGAACTTTCCGTCCAAATTGCTTGCGCTGTTCGCGTAGCGCAGCCCGCATTTTTTCCTGGTCCTCGGGCAAGGCGAAGTTCGTTAGGGGCGCGTTTTCATAGGGAGCGTCCGGCTGTGTCTTTGGTGTGTTTTTTGTCATATTTATGGTGGCATTTGATGGCGGTAGAACGCCGTTTCGGCTCCGGCGCAAAATTTCGCACGGATTGCGCAGCAATTCTTCCGCGGAGGCATTCTCGGAAAATTTTGCACGTAAAAATCCTTCGTTCGAGGTGTTCTCAAGCAGACGTCGGACCAAATAGGACATTCCGGGAAGGAGTTCACCGACCGGGCAATATTCGCGGACGCGATAACCCATTTCCACCAAGGCGCGCTTGATCGGCCCCGCCATTCCATAGAGCAATTGAAACTCGAAGCGGGTGCGATCGATCCCAAGTTCATCCGCGAGTGCCTGCGCGTGCGCGATGCTCCGAACATTGTGCGACCCAAACGCGGACGTAATGATGGATTCGTTCTCCAGCAGCAACCGCGTCAGCGTCTCGAAATTCGCATCGCTCTCTGGTTTCTGAAGATAAACCGGACAATCCCAGCCGTTCTGCCGCGATTTGGCTGTTTCATAGTCCCAGTATGCACCTTTGACCAGTCGGACTGCGAACCGTGTTCCGCGCGAACGACCCCACTCAATCAGGTCACACAAGTCCCCTTCAGAATCTCGCAAATACGCCTGAATAACGATCCCGGCATGCGGCCAATCCTTAAACTCTTCCTCGCTGAAAACGGTTTTGAATAATTCAAGTGTAGTATTTTTGTGCGCGTAGCTTTCCATATCGAAATTGATGAAAGCGCCCAGCTCTCGCGCACGACGCAAGAGCGGCCGCAGCTTGGGCGTGAGATGCGCAATTGCATCCGCCGGATCGGCCGGATTCATTTGCGAATACAGCGCGGAAATCTTAATCGAAAGATTTACAACTGGGAAAAGCTCCGAATTTTTGCCCAGCGGATCGGTCCAGTTTTTTGTTTCACGCGCGAGACCCTCGAGCAAGTCAAGATAACGCGCCGCGTATTCATCGGCCTCTGTTTCACTGACGATAGCTTCTCCCAAAAGATCGACAGTAAAGCCAATCTTTTGAGTCCGACGCTTGCGCAATGTCCGCACTACATCATTCGGATTTCGTCCGGCGATGAACTGGCGCGCCATTTCGGAAACGTTCCAACGCAGGACGGGACCGCTAATCCATGGAACGATGCGGGCCAGGCGAATGCCAGCCCCCAGAAATTCCGAAGGCTTTCGCGAATCGTGCGCGTCGGCGAAATATTCCTGGAGATGCTCAACAATTTCCCCCGACGTGCGCAGCGAGGGAAGGACATCGACAAAACGAAAGAGTTGTAACTTGAGCTGCTCATCGCGCATCGAGAGCGTCATCAGTCGCTGATAAAATCCGGCTTTGCTGAAAAGGGATTGAGGATATTTATCGATCAGCTCGAAGACGCGCCTGCCACGCTGCTCGATCTGGCCTTGGAGCGACCTCATTTACGAAATTAGTTCGGCCCCATGCGTTAAGCAAAGACGGAACCAGACGCCTT
>DASTZJ010000277.1:0-2466 GCA_035764345.1 Candidatus Udaeobacter sp. | reverse complement strand
AACGAGGAGATCGATCAGTTCAACGATGGCGGCCCAGCGCTCCGTTGCTTTCATCTCAGGGATGATTTGCTCGACAGAAAGTAAATTGGCCAACGACATGCGGATTCCCGGTACGGGAGGGCAAGCTTAGCGGGAGCGCCTAAGTTGACAAGGGAGATTTGCCACGTTGCCGATGTGTCACATCTGTCTCATCGGTCAAATCTTCTCGCGGATCTTGTAATTCAATCGCCGGGAAAGCAGCCAGCGAACGCCGAACATGTCGATGGTGGCGCGCAAGGCGCGGTTTCCGAGGCCGTACTTGCTTTGGCCGAAGCGCCGCGGACGATGGTTCACCGGAACTTCGACCAGCTGATAGCCGGCCGCTTTGACCAGCGCGGGAATGAAACGGTGCATACCCTTGAATGGAAACAGCGCGCTTACGCATTCGCGCCGCATCGCTTTAAGAGTGCAACCGGTATCGCGCACTCCATCTTTCGTGTAGCGGCTACGCACAGTGTTCGCAATCCGGCTCGTCAGCCGCTTCACTAGTGTGTCCTGGCGCTTGACGCGATAGCCGCAGACAAGATCGGCGCCGTGTGTAATTTCAGCGAGAAGTTTTGGAATGTCCGCGGGATCATTCTGTAAATCGCCGTCGATGACAACCACTGTCGCGCCGCGCGCCGCTGTGAGTCCGGCATAAATGGCGGCGCTTTGCCCGGAATTTTTCTCGAAACGAATCACTCGGATATTCGGCGCAGTTTCGATTCGCTCCGTCGTCCGATCGACCGACCCGTCATCGACAAAAATGGTTTCATAATCGAGTCCGCTTAGCGCTGCGCGTAACTCCGATTGCAGAATGGGGATGTTCTCTTCTTCGTTGAAGAGAGGCACGACCACAGAGAATGCCGGCGAGTTTGTCACCTCGTTCATAGTGGAAGTGTCCGGTAATTGCGACAGAGAAACACTTGCCAGGTTCGCAGCGGCTTCCCGTAGCGCGATACTTGAATCGTCCCAACAAGCTCCGTCGATTGAAAGCCGGCTTGGATACTGTGCGGGACGCGTTGCTTTTCGCCGTCTCGAACGAAGAGCGCGTCACGCCCAACGAACAAATTGATCCCGTTCTCTTCCGTATAAACTTCGCCCCCTGGCCGCGGCGTTCCCGGCTTTAGCTCAACAAATTCGTCATAGCGCGGCCAAAACGAGAATTGATTCACCATGTCCTGCGACTCGGGAATGTAAACCGGCGGGTGACCGGGTCCTTCCGTTCGTTTCTCGCGAAGGTAAAAGGAAATCTCCGATGCGCGATCGCGGGCGTCGGCAATAAGGAAAAGCTTCTCACCCAGTTTTGTTTCGAGATCATTACGCATGGTTTCCAGCGCGCCTGTAGCGCTTTTCCAACCGCGCATCCGGTCGCTTGGATCGCTTCGCTGCAACTTGTATCCAACCACGCGCAGGAAGTCTGTATTGAGTGCCAGGACGCTCATGGTCAACCCAACCAATATCGCTATCGCCGCACCAAGTCGTAAGAGGGCGCTCGCCTCGAGACGCTCCCACCAATAATAAACTGCCAGCAATCCAAGACCCACGAAGGCGAGCCCATCCCAATTTGGTGCCGCAGCCTTGTTTAAAGAAAGAAACAAATAGAAAAGAAACACGGGCAGCCCAAACCACATCAGAAACAGAACCTTGAATTGCTGATTCACCCGTCGCCAGCTTCCAATGACACCCCATCCTAACGCCAGGAATAGGAATGGCGAATAGGCCAGAAAATGTTCGCCAATAAACGAAAGAACTTCGACAGGGTGCAAACCAAAGCCGTGGTCGATGCCGCCGCGCGATCGCAGATGCGCAAGCGTGACCCATGCGTGTTGCGCGTTCCACATGATCGGCGGCAGCGTGCAAAGAGCAAACACGCCGACCAATAGATAAAATCCGGGACGCTTGAATTCGTGCCTGAGCCGGGGCGCCAGGAACAGCACCAACACAATCGAAACAAGCTCCAGTGCGTTAGTGTATTTGGAAAGAAACCCGAGCCCAATGAGAAGTCCGGTCAACGGCCAATACCAGGAGAACTGCGGACTTCTTTCCAACCCAAGCCAGAATGTAAACATTGCGGCCACCCAGAAAAAAATCGACAACGCATCAATCGTCATCAGGAACGCCCCGATGTTGAAGATGGGCGTAACATTTAATGCGATGACGGCCCACAGACCGGCCGTGGCGTTGAACAATCGTCGCGCGAAATAAAACAGCAGCAGGCTGGTTCCGGCCGCAAGCAGGGGACTGAAAAAACGCACTCCGAATTCGTTAGGTCCAAAAACCGCGGTACTTGCGCGAACGGCAAAAGCGATGCCCGGTCCTTTGCTGAAATAGGCCGGGGCAAGCCGCTCCGACCACATCCAGTAATGCGCCTCGTCAAATTCGAGATCGGTCGTTGCCAGCATCGACAATCGAATCACCGTTAGCGCAATAATGAAGAGCCAGACC
>DASTZJ010000276.1:0-2264 GCA_035764345.1 Candidatus Udaeobacter sp. | reverse complement strand
GAGGTTCGCGTTTGCTCAAAAGAACGACGCCAATAGTCGCCACCAGGACCAGAACGCCGACAATTTGAAACGGCAGATTGTAATTCCTAAAGAGTGCTGCGCCGATATTTCGAACATCGTCGATTGTCGATCCTGGCAGCGGCGGAAAACCTTTGTGCGCAATCTCAAAGTGGCGGACTACAGAGGAAATCTGGCCTAACAAGATGAGCGCGACAGCGAGTCCCGCAGCAGAGGTCAGCCAGTTAATCCGGCGTCCCTCTTCGGCGCGAAGATTCAGCAGCATGATGATGAAAAGAAAAAGCACCATCACTGCGCCGGCATAAACCAGCACTTGAATAATCCCGATGAAATAGGCGTTAAGCGACATGAAGAGGGCCGCGAGGCCAAGAAACGACACGACCAGGCTCAGAGCGCTCGCCACCGGATTGCGATTGATGACGACGGCTGCGCCAAAAATCACTGTCAGCAATGCAAAGATCCAAAAGAGGAACGGAGACATGCGTTATTAGAGTGGGGGATTACTGGAGTGATGGAGAGATAGATTCTTGTCCCCGGCCGGCTCCCCACTACTCCAACACTCCATTACTCCAATTCTGCTCATTTCTTCTTGTTCCATTTGAGTACGACACCGTGCATTACTCCGCCGATCTCGAGGAGTTTTTCCTTGTGATGCACCATCTCTGCGCGCGTAAAGCCGGTGATGGCATAGTCCTTGCGCAGGAAAATCGCCTGCTCGGGGCAAACCTCTTCGCACATTCCGCAAAAAATGCAGCGGATCATGTCGATATCGAACGCCTCGGGATATTTCTCCACTTTCGCGAAGCGATCGGTCGAGGGGATTTCGCCGGGAATAATTTTGATTGCGCGCGGCGGACAAATGAATTCGCAAAGCTGGCATGCGACGCAACGCACGCGTCCATCTTCATCGCGGACGAGAGCCGGTGCGCCGCGATAATAGTCCGGCAAGTTGCTGTCCCATTTTTGCTCAGGATACTGCATCGTAACCTTCGTGCGCCTCAGCAGCAGGTTTTTGAAATGCTTAAACGTAATGGCCAGACCAGCGACGATAGCAGGCAAATACAATCGCTCGCGCCAGTTAAGCTTTGGTCGTGGAACAGTGATAGCCATGATTAGAATGTCGAATGTCGAATGCCAAATGACGAATTAGTTACGAAGCGCAAATGACGATTATATCTCGATCCGCAGCTTACGTTTCGGATTTCGTCATTCGGATTTGTTTCGTCATTCGTCATTCGTATTTCGGCATTAACCGGGCAGAAAGGCCAGAATCACTGCGACAATGAAAATGTTAACCAGCGCGATCTCGAAAAAGAAGAGCCAACCGAGGCGCATAAGTTGGTCATAGCGGAAACGGGGCAGGGTCCAGCGCACCCACATGAAAAAGAAGATCATGATGGCAACCTTTGCGAAGAAGACTGCGATGTTGATCAATCCGAAAATCCATCCGTGAGAGCCATCGGGGATTCCGGGGAAATGCCAGCCGCCAAAAAATAAAGTCACGATCACAGCCGATCCGGTGATCATGGCCGCGTATTCGCCAAGGAAGTAAAGAGAGAACTTCATCGAGCTATATTCGGTGTTGTAACCGCCGGCGAGCTCCTGTTCGGCTTCGGGAAGGTCAAATGGCAACCGATTTGTCTCGGCGAAAATTGCGATGGTGAAAACGAGGAACGAAATGATCATGGGAATGGCGAGCAACCATTTCCATGGGTTTGCCCAGTCGCCGATGAACGGTGCGATGAACCAGCCGTGCTCAATCTGGTAACGCACCACACTCGTCAGACGCAAATTGCCGACGACCAGAAAAACGGGAATGACTGCAAGACCGAGCGAGAGCTCGTAAGAAAGCATCTGCGCACTGGAACGAATTCCACCGAGAAACGGATATTTGGAATTCGACGCCCAACCGCCGATGACGATTCCATAAACGCCTAGCGACGCGATGGCGAACACGAACAAAATCCCGACGTTCACATCGGCGATTACCATCGGGACTCCGAACAGTGTGCTACCAAAAGGAACAACGGCGATGGTGATGATGGCCGGCATCACCGCCAGACATGGCGCGAGCCAGTAATAAAACGTGTTTGCGGCGCGCGGCGTGAAATCCTCTTTCAGCAGCAATTTGAACATGTCGGCAATCGGCTGAAGAAGGCCGGCCGGTCCGACACGATTCGGTCCGAGACGGTCCTGGATCGCTGCGCTCACCTTTCGCTCGGCATAGACCGCGTAGGAAACCATTG
>DASTZJ010000275.1:0-2531 GCA_035764345.1 Candidatus Udaeobacter sp. | reverse complement strand
GCCGTCGATGGTCCAACGATTGAGACGATCCAGATGCGGTGGTAGCCACGCGAACACGATGGCGATGATAATCAACGGAACGAAAATCCAGCGGCTGGAGGGATCTTCGTGCCGGCCGATTCCGAGACCGCTGCTTCCGGAGAAGGCGTAAGCGGTGGCGCCGGCCAAGGCCAAAACGATTACGCCTGTACGCGCCGGATTGGAAAAGAAAGTTGTGCAATCGCCCCAACCCCAAATCGTAAGCCCGAGAAACGGCAGCGTGCCTCCGATTGCAAACGCAAGATTTTTAAAAGAGGAATTCAAAGAAGAAGGAAGAATGGAGCGATTGGGAGGAGCGACATAGAAGGGTCCGAGCCGGACTAGCATTAGCTGTGAGGGTAACAGCGAGCGACATCGGGAGTGAGCGAGTTTCAATTAAGAGAATTGCAGATTGCGGAAAGCAATCAGAAGCGATTGATGATCGGGTGACTAACGAATGCTGATTAGTTGGAAGCAAAAGTTTCGCCGTCGTTAAGGCGTGAATCCGATGCGTGGCTTTGGTGGAGGTGGCGGCAAGGCAGGCGGGTCGATAATGTCCATCACCCGCTGCAAAATCGTGACGATAGCGGCCTCGTGAACATCCAACCGCGTCTTCAGTTCCTTTTCCAGCGCGGCAAGTTTTTCAGCTAACTCGCGCTTGTCGCCTAGCAAGGCGCGCATTTTCAGGAAGGCGCGGACGACAAATACGCTCATCTGCGCGGCTCGTGGGCTGTTCAGAACGTTCGCTGCCATGACCGCACCGTGTTCGGTAAAGGCATAGGGACGGGTGCGGCGGCCTCCGTGGCCTAAACTTGAGGTACCAATTTGGTACCTTAAAGCTCGATGTTCCCGGCCCGAACTTGAGGTGCCAATTTGGTACCTCAAGTTTCTCCATTCGTCCTCGGAAAGCCGAAAGACGAAATCCTTCGGAAAGCGATCCCGATTGCGTTTCACTGCGCGATTCAGCGCCTTTGTTTCAACGCCATAAATCGACGCCAGATCGGAGTCCAACATTACGCGTTCACCGCGAATTTCGTAGATGAGTTGACCAAGCTGATCAGTGGTTAGCTTGTTTGGAGGCTTTGGCATCGAGCGACAAATTATTAAAGACTTGTCTTCGTGAAAAGCCGCGTCTGTAGCCGCCAGTCGGACGGACTCGTCCCGTGGCGAGTTTGATGGTAGGTAAGCAAGACAAATCGATGAAGGCGATTCGGGTGCATGAGTTTGGCGGGCCGGAAGTTCTTCGATTGGAAGAAGTGCCGACGCTGCAGCTGGCTCGCGGTGCTTGGTCGGATAGATGTGATCTCCTTTACCAGGGCAGCCAGCCGCTGTAACATACGCAGCAATGATCACCGCGCGTGAGATCGAGGAGGCGATCCGTACGTTGCCTGCCGCCGAACGAGACAAATTATTGCAGCATATTCCTGCGTTGTTTCCTGAATTGGCCGGTGATGCGGAGTGGCAGCGCATCATTCGAGACAAACGACCACGCCCGGAATTGAGCAGGCTGCTCGACGAAACAGAGGAGCAGCTGCGGCGGAATGCCAACGCTTTTTCGCGAATAAAGGCGAGCGATCTTAAGGATTGATCTCCAGAGCTACTCCGCAGTTCTGGGAGCTTTATCGCTCGCTGCCACCCGACGTGCGCGCCGCCGCCCGAAAAGCATACGAAAAATTCTTGGAAAATCCCGCGCATCCTAGTCCCCATGTAGAGCGATTGCGCAGCGAACGTCGCGCTTGGTCAGTGCGAATTACGCGCGACTACCGTGCGGTTGCGTTGCGCTCAGGTAAGGAGTGGGTCTGGCTTTGGATTGGCGATCATAAGGAATTCGATCGTAGATTTCCGGCATAGACGAGGAAAGCGAATGAAGGCGATTCGGGTGCATGAATTTGGCGGTCCGGAAGTTCTCCAGCTGGAAGAAGTGCCGATGCCGCAGCCCGGTCCGGGTGAAGTGGTTGTTCGAATGCACGCGATCGGCGTTAACCCGGTGGAGACTTACATTCGCGCGGGGACTTATGCGCGACTGCCCGCGTTGCCTTACACGCCAGGCAACGACGGCGCGGGCGTAGTCGAGCAGGTGGGTCCGGACGTAAATGAGTTTAAACCGGGCGATCGTGTATATACAGGGGGATCATTGACCGGTAGTACGTATGCCGAGTTTGCGTTGTGCAAAACCGCGCAAGTACATCCCTTGCCGACAAATGTTTCTTTCGCGCAAGGCGCGGCCATGGGCACGCCGTATGCAACGGCGTACCGCGGGTTATTCCAGCGCGCCGACGCGAAGCCGGGCGAAACGGTGCTAGTGCACGGCGCGAGCGGCGGTGTCGGAATTGCGGCGGTGCAACTAGCGCGCGCTCGCGGTTTGCGGGTGTTCGGTACCGCAGGAAGTGACGAAGGACGCAAGCTCGCGCGCGAACAAGGCGCGCATGAAGTGTTCGATCATCGGACGCCTGACCATTTCGAGCAGATCATGAACGCAACGTCAGGGCGCGGTGTTGATGTGATCGTGGAAT
>DASTZJ010000274.1:0-5244 GCA_035764345.1 Candidatus Udaeobacter sp. | reverse complement strand
TTTCCCGGCCACCATTTCCTTGATCAAATTCAACTTTACCCGCACATCGAAATCGCGGATGAGCTGGCTCGGCTGCAAAAATGTGCGGCCAATGTAGTGATTGCGGACAAAGGCGTGCGCATAGGGAATATTCAGTTCCTGGGCAAAACCGAGCGCCGCATAGTTTCCCGAGTCAGGCACCGGCACGACGATGTCTGCATCGACCGGAAATTTTTTCGCCAGTTCGCGTCCCATTTCGATGCGCACCTTTCCGACATTAACCCCGCCGATCATACTGTCCGGGCGTGCGAAATAGACATATTCGAACATGCAAAATGCCGGCCGCTCATCCGGGAACGGCCTTTCGGAGCGCAATCCGTTTTCATCAATAATCAACACTTCACCAGGCTCGATTTCGCGGATGAACTCCGCATGAATCAGGTCAAAAGCGCACGTCTCGGATGCCAGGATATAGGCGCCATCGAGTTTGCCGAGGGAGAGTGGGCGCCAGCCGAACGGATCGCGCACCCCGATCAGTTCCCGTTCACTCATAATGATGAGCGAGAACGCCCCTTGAATCCGGCGCAACGCCGCGAGAACATTTCCGCCATTCACTGAGGGTTGGGCCAGAAGATGTAAAATGATTTCGCTGTCAGCGGTGGTTTGGAAAATGGAGCCTTTTCGCTCTAGCTCGTCGCGCAGAAGATCGGCATTGATCAAATTACCATTGTGCGCAATTGCCATTTGGCCGCGCACACAGTCGACTAAGAACGGTTGCGCGTTTTTGATCGTGCTGGTCCCGGTAGTCGAATAACGCGTGTGCCCGATGGCGCGTGTGCCTTTCAGCCGAGCCAGTTCCTCCTGGCCGAACACCTGCGAGACAAGGCCCATGTCCTTGTGCTGGAGAAAAGTCGTACCCGGCCCGTTGCTGGTGACTATTCCCGCACTCTCCTGGCCGCGATGCTGCAAGGCAAACAGACCATAATAACTTAGCACCGCCGCGTTCGGATGACCGAATACGCCGAACAGCCCGCACTCATGCTGCGGGAACGGATTGGTCTCGGCCTCGATAATGTCGATCTTGTCTGGAGAGATCACACTCAATAATTCACCAAATTACGCGCGGTTCAACGAATCGTTGGTATAGCAAAACTGTCGTGGGAATGCGGAAATTCAGTCACGCACGGCACGCCATACAAATGCCTGCAGGGTATTGTCGACACAATTATCGCCGCAATGTTTGGAAATTTCTCGTGTGACGGCCTGAATTACAGCGTCAATATCGACACCTCGCTCTTCAATTGTCGTTGACGTAGGATTTCCCCGGACGAGGCCGATTGCGAACTCGGCTGCGGATTTGGTTCGGCACGGGAATGAGACACGCCATTTCTCAACGGACTTGAATCCCGCTTGCTCCAGCAACTCGCGAATCAAAACGGAATCGTAAAAACTAAACGGGATCTCGTAAAAGGTTGGGGGATCGACATCGAAAAACGAGCCGATCGTTTTGTGAGCAATTTGAGCGAATCGATTGTGCTCCATCGAGTCCCAGACGTTGAAAAGGAATACGCCGCCAGAACTCAAGACGCGATACGCTTCGCGCATGGCCAATTCCTTCTCCGGAACAAACATCAAACCAAACTGGCAAACCACCGCGTCAAACGAGCGATCGGAAAAGGGCAAGGCGGCAGCATCGGCTTCCAGCCATTCGATATTTTCGCTTGGCCGGAATCTGCCCTGCGCGTACGCAATCATTCCCGGATTGAGATCAGTCGCGACAAGCCGGGTCTTCGAGAGGATATCCCGAAGTCGACGCGTGAGAATTCCCGATCCGCAAGCGAGCTCAAGAACACTCTCAGGTTGCGCTTTTTTCAACCGCGCAACGATATCGTCTGCAAACGGCTCGAACAAAACCGGACCCAAATAGCGATCGTAATTTTCGGGAATCGAGCCCTCAAAGACGACGTTGATATCGCGCTTCATAGACTCGGGATGCCCTCGGCTGCAGAATCGCTTTCCACCGCGCGGCGAATAGCGTTCCACCAATCGTCATGAAGCACGTCAATTGGCCAGGAAAATTTTTCCCTGCCGACGCGGATGCGAAGCTGGTCGCCGCCAACTTTACCGAGTTGTTGGAGTGGAATCTTTCGCTCCTGCAGAATTGACATCGTCTTTTGCAGATTTTCGGGCGCGACCGAAATGACGATCCGCGATTGCGATTCGTTAAACAGCGCTGTAGCGGCAGGGGTGCCGCCTGCTTTCAGATCGATCTCCGCCCCGGAAAGTTTTTCCGGATTAAAACAACATTCAGCGAGCGCAACCGCGAGACCGCCTTCGCTGCAATCATGGGCACTTTTTAGCAGACCTTCGCGAATCAAATCGCGCACGGCATTCTGGATTTTGATTTCGTACGCCAGATCGACACGCGGCGGCGGACCAAGTTTCAAACCGTGACAGACTTTGAAATAACGTGAGCCACCGAGGTTGTTGCCAGGGGCGTTGACCTCGGCTTTTTCGTCGTGGCCAATCAATTCCCCGCGGCGGTCGGCCCCCACGGCTATACTGCTGGCGATTTCGCCCACCAGAATAATCGCGTCCCCGTCGTTCTTGAACCATTGTGTGGTGACGTGCTCTTTCTTGTCGATCAAACCAACCATGCCGATGGTCGGCGTTGGATCTACCACACCTGCCGGGCTCTCATTATATAAAGAAACATTTCCGCCCGTGACCGGAGTGCCAAACGCGCGACACGCTTCGGCGATGCCTTCGACTGCTTCGCGTAACTGCCAAAAATTCTCCGGCTTGTAGGGATTGCCGAAGTTTAAATTATCGGTGACTGCGAGAGGACGCGCGCCGGAGCAGGTGAGATTTCGCGCCGCTTCGGCGACGGCAATCTTTCCGCCCTCGCGCGGATCCAGCGCGCAATAGAGCGAATTGCAATCAGTAGTCGCAGCCAGGATTTTGTTTGCGTAACGCACAAAGAAAACGGCTGCGTCCGAACCCGGCTTCACGAGCGTGCCGGTGCGCACGGTATGATCGTACTGCCGATATACCCAGTTTTTCGATGCGATGGTCGGGTCACGTAATAGTTGGCGCAGGGCTTCGTGATTGTCGATGTGAGTGAGTTCTTGTAGCCACGGCCCTGTGGGCTGTCCGTTCCCGACGCGCCACAGGCGCGTGGCTACAGGCTCATTTGCTTCTCGCGAATAAAGAGGGGCGTCCTCGGCTAGCGCTTTGGCGGGAATCTCCGCAGTAATTGCGCCATCATCGCGCACACGCATCATGCCGTCATCGGCGACGCGACCGATCTCGACGCAGGGCACATCCCATTTTTCGAATATTGCGCGGACGACATCGTCTTTGCCACGCCTTGCGATGATCAGCATCCGTTCCTGCGATTCGCTTAACAAAATCTCGTACGGCGTCATGCCAGGCTCGCGTTTTGGAACTTTCGCAAGGTCAATCTCGATACCGCTTCCCGCGCGGCTTGCGGTTTCACAGGTTGAGCAGGTAAGTCCCGCTGCTCCCATGTCCTGGATGCCGGCCACGGCGTCATGGGCGAGAAGCTCAAGACACGCTTCGAGCAAAAGTTTCTCCTTGAACGGATCGCCGACTTGCACGGCAGGACGATCTTCGCGCGATTGCTCGGTCAATTCGCGCGAAGCGAACGCTGCCCCGGCCAAGCCATCACGCCCCGTCTCCGCGCCAACGTAAAAGACCGGATTGCCAACGCCGGTTGCTGTGCCGCGCGCTAGTTTGTCGTGACGCAACACACCGAGACAAAAAACATTTACGAGGGGATTACCCTCGAAACTCTCATCAAAATAGATTTCGCCGCCAATTGTCGGAATCCCAA
Source organism: Candidatus Udaeobacter sp. (assembly GCA_035764345.1). Lineage (GTDB taxonomy): Bacteria > Verrucomicrobiota > Verrucomicrobiia > Chthoniobacterales > UBA10450 > Udaeobacter. The sequence goes on along the minus strand of DASTZJ010000274.1, from coordinate 1,409 downwards.
CGCAATTTCCGTAATGCGCGATGCCGGAGACAACGCCGGTGAATAGCCGCCGATTGGCAGCCAGTTTCGAGTTTGACATTTGAGATTTTGAATTCGGCGTGATTGGTCCAAACCGCAGAGAATTCAGGCAAAATTCCGGGCGCGCGCCCATCGTAAAGATATCGCGGATAATTCCGCCGACGCCGGTGGCGGCGCCCTGAAATGGTTCAATTGCGCTCGGATGATTGTGGCTCTCCATCTTGAACGCGATCGCCCAACCGTCGCCGATATCGACGACACCCGCGTTTTCTTCGCCTGCTTTTACCAGGATGCCCGGCGCGGTAGTCGGAAATTTCTTCAGTTCTTTCTTCGAGTTCTTATAGGAGCAGTGCTCACTCCACATTACGGAGAAAATTCCCAGCTCGGTGAAATTTGGTTCGCGGCCGAGGATTTTCTCAATGCGCTCGAATTCTTCCGGCGTAAGGCCGTGTTGTTTGACGAGTTCTGGGGTGACTGCTGGCTCGGCAATCGGCATCTGGCTGATCATCGGCAGGTTCACGTTAACGAATCCGCAAGACGGCTCAATCACTCAAATAAGAATTTTCATCAGATCGCCACATCTTGGAAGCGTCCAGCAGGTCTTCGACCTTCGAACCTTGGGTATCATTACCAATAAGAGGGAGGCATCATGGTCAAGAAAGCAATTGTCGCTCTCGCTTGCGTGCTCATTGCATTGCCGGCGTTTGCGCAGACTACTACAACCACCACAACCACCACGACGGAACGAGTAACCGTTACAGGTACGCTCACGGGGGTCGAGGAGGGCACCGCTGCCAATTATCAGCCTGCCAGAACCCTCGTTGTTCGAACAGACAAAGCTAATCAGGAACGCTTTGAGCTCTACGGAAACGGTCTCGTTTACGATAAGTTAGGTCGTGTTGTGACTGGTCCGATTAAACCGGGCACTCGCCTGCGTATTTTTTACACAGACACGGGCTCAATGCGGACAGTAGATCGCGTGGAACTACAGGAGTAAGAGCGGACTAGCCTTGAGTTCGAGTTGAGAGCGTAGCGGGACAGCGAAGCGGTGGGAACATTCGTCAGCGAGGGATTTTCGTGATGCGCTCAAATTCATCCGGAGTAAGGCCATGTTGCATGACGAGTTCTGGCGCGACTGCTGGCTCAGCGATCGGCGTTTTGCGGCTCATCGGTGTACCACGTTAATGAATTCGCCAGGGTCGCTCAATCACGCAAACAGCAAAATCCTTCGAATACCGCCGTGGTGGAGGTAGTCAAATCATCTGATGGGCGCGGAGCGTCCGTTCAACCCGTGAGTCACGAACTTGTGGGTAAAATTAACCATAAAGAGGAGGAAACAGAGTGAAGAAGACAATCATTGGTTTGATCTGCGCGCTGGTAACGCCGTTAGC
>DASTZJ010000273.1:0-2210 GCA_035764345.1 Candidatus Udaeobacter sp. | reverse complement strand
CAAGATTGACATCGCGGCCTTAGAAAAGGCCGCGAAAGGATGAAGGATGAACAGTCGCGCTCGCGGTTGGTCATCGGTTTGGCTCGCGTTGCGAAGTCTCCTGTGGACGATTTTGCTTCCAGGCGTTTTCGCTGGCTATGTGCCGTGGAGATTGTTCGGACTGAGCCGGACGCAGTTCGACTTGACCAGTCCGACTCAGCTGCTAGGCGTCGTGTGCATCGGTGTGGGTGTCGCGCTGCTTGCCACGTGCATCTTTGAGTTTGCCAGGAGCGGTCGGGGCACGCTCTCTCCGGTCGATGCACCGCGACACTTAGTCGTTCGCGGTCTCTACCGGTACGTGCGAAATCCGATGTACCTCAGTGTGACGATGATCATCTTGGGTGAAGCGTTGGTGGTGCATTCCGTGGCGCTCGCCGTTTATTGGGCGGTCTGGTTCGTGTGCGCAAATCTCTTCGTCATCGTATACGAAGAGCCCGCGCTGCGACAGCGCTTTGGAGAGTCGTACGATGAATACACTCAGAAGGTGGGACGTTGGATTCCGCGGTTCCGCCGCGATAAGCGAGTGACGGGTAACCGATGACGTACGCTGTCGGCGTAATCATGGACATCTTTGCTCTAGTTCGCGCGATCACTTACGCGACGCTGTTTATCGGAATGCTGCTAGTTTATGTGCCGGGACTTTTGCTGGGATCGGCGCCGGCACGGCCAGCGGTCATCGGTGTGCCGCAGATTATCTGAATGATCATCGCGGCAGCCGGCGCGGTGATTGCGCTGTGGTGCGTGTTCACGTTTGTGTTTATCGGCAAAGGCACGCCAGCGCCATTTAATGCACCTTGCCGCCTTGTGATTAACGGGCCGTACCGATTTGTGCGAAACCCAATGTACATCGGTGCAATCCTCGCACTTCTCGATGCGGGCGGTTTTCTACAGGTCGATTTCGATCTTGATTTACGCGGGCATGTTCTTTCTCGCGACTCACCTCTTCATTGTGTTGTACGAGGAGCCGACTTTGCGACGGACTTTCGGCGATGAATGGAGCGAATGGGATGAGCGACATAGAAGGTAAAGCCGCAAGGGCAGCGGCGAGCGAGCGTGGGCAACGAGCGAGTTTCAATTACGAAGCGTACCGTCGGCGCGTCAGCGGCTGGCTGCCGAGGCGAAGTCAGAAGTAGGAAGTAAGAAGGAAAAAAATTCGGAAGCAGAAAACGCCGAACGCTCAACGCCCAACGTCCAACGCCGAAGGCCGAATGAAACAGCGCCGCGGTCAGCGACCACGGCTAGAGTTTTCCTCTTTCCTGATTAGAGAACGCGGGGAAAACGGATGTTCAGCTTAATGCAAATGTAGAGGACCAGGATCGCGCCAAGTGTGGAAAAAATGAGGCCGGCGGGATGATATCGTCCGGTTATCGGGCGCGAAAACATGTGGGTAACCGCACCGCCGATGATCGATCCGATGATGCCGAGCACGATTGTCCAGAAAATCGTCATGTGCACGTGCATCACCGATTTCGCGATAACCCCTGCGATTAACCCAACAATAATGTACCAGATTAAGTGAAGCATAATTTTTCCTCCGTCGCTTTGACTGCAGAAAGTTGCCGAGTATCGCCAGGCGTTTCACAATTGACGAGACTTTTCTCGGACGAGAAAGGATTAGCTCGTGTAGGCCCAAGCTGGCCAGGCAGAGAAGATTGAAGGCGAAATGGCGTGAATGGGATAAGCGACAAAGCTGCGAGGGTAGCAGCGAGCGAGTGCGGGCAACGAGTGAGCTTCAATTAAGCTGCGGCGGTCAGCGAAGGCCGTAATCTGTCGAAGCCGCCGATCGTTCTTCTGACTCTTTCTCTTTCTGCTTTGCGCTCCACGTAACCAGGCCGGCGCCCAACACAATCAGACAAATCCCCGCCCAGCGAACACTCGATATCTCTTCTTTGAGAAAAATCCTGGCCGCGAGGCTCGTGATAATAAAACCAAGAGCCGTCAACGGCCAGACGATGCTGACATCCTTTTGTGAAAGCATGTAGAGCAGGAAGCCGAAGAAAATAGCTTCGAAGAACACCCCCAGTAAGATGTTTTTGTTCGTCGCGCCACGGGTGATTAACGAGATGATTTCCGCGGCATTGATTGTTTTTGGTTCCCCAATTTGATTGAGGCCGCCACTGAGAAACACCACACCGATGGCTTCGAAAACCAGCGCGATTAGCATAATCAAA
>DASTZJ010000272.1:0-8835 GCA_035764345.1 Candidatus Udaeobacter sp. | reverse complement strand
GATCGTTCCCAGCTGGCCCGTGTAGTCAATCAACACTGGTATGGCGTCGCCATTGTGCGTTGTCACTCTATGAATGTTGCCGATAAAGCAGCTGTTGTTCACGTTCGCGCCATCGATGCCGATGCAGATTACATTAGTGGCCGTGGTAACGCCGAGCCCCGCTGACACGCCTAAGGCCGTGTTGGCGCCGCCGGTGGTGTTGTCAAAAAGAAGCGAACGTTCCGTTGGCTCTGTTGGAGTCGCCCGTGGTGTTATTTAAGAGTGTTCCCGCGCGAGTGGCCGTATTTTGATCTCCAGTGTTGACAAGGAGCGCTCCAGCGCCAGTAGCCGTGTTGAACTGGTCAGTCGCCAGGGCCCTCAGCGAAAAGAAACCAACTGCCGTATTGTACGTGCCGGTGGTTAGGCCAAATAGGGCGTCTTGCCCTTCTGCGGTATTGCCTCCGTGATAACCTCCGTTCGACGGTGGATTGACCGCTTCTAGTTTTGGCAATAGCCCAAGGCAGAGGAACGCGAGTGTGGTGATAATTGATCGAATTCTAGTTTTCATAGGTTCGGAGTCTCGAAAGACTCCTGGCAGCGTATCGAGATTAAAATCTCGCATGCCGAAAAGTCCGCTGCCGCTGGATTGGTGCACGCGAAACAGCACTGAATCACTAATATGATCGCGGTGCGCTTTGCTTAGCGTCGCCAAGTGGATACCAGGGAAACAAGGAAGAAAGTTGCAATGGAAAGGTTCGTAAAGCCGCCGACAAGCACTGCGCCGAAGGGACTGGGAACACCAACCGCCAGCGGCGAAAGGAGCGATAACACGCCGAAGTTTGCCAGCACGGTCCAACGCGGGTAAAGAGATCGCCTGAACACTACTGCGACAAGTAGGAGGAAACTGCAGACATACGCTGGTGCGGCTGCTACGTAGTATGCGGCCTGCCAGTAGTCACGTAAGGCTGCGAGCAGCTCCGGCGGGTAACCCTGCTCCGCATACCTGTATGCCAAGCCCCTTGGTACCCAGAGCGCATGAACCGCGCTACCTGCTACCATCATTGCGGCACCTGACAGGAACGTTAGTTGGCCTAAGACAGGGCTGCGTGGTGCGATGCACTCACGAACCCGCCAGAAGCCTATGAGACAAAGGCAGGCGGCGAGTGGGCCAATCAGCCCGCCCACGAACAGACGAGTAAGGCTGGCCGAGCAAACGACTGCAAGCATCCCGTCGTGAAAGTTCGTGCCCGAGCCCCAATGTCCGTAGTAGAGCATATCGCCGCAGAAAAACAGGAGCGCTCCTGCAATGCCAGCGACGCCAGCCCACCGATCTCGGCTAAGTTGCTTTTCGCCCTGCATGCTGGGACTCGCTCAAGCAGAATCGGACTGCAGATTGCAATTGATGTCCATTTTCTTGCTTCACTGCGTCTTCGACGGTACCAGAATCGCGTCGCGCATTCCGTGAAGGAATTTCTTGTCCGCCGGAGCAATTGTGCCGAGCGCCGCTCGTAATTTTACACGATCGGGTTCCACAAAGAAGTAAGGACAAAGACGCACGCGACCTTTCATCGTCTTTAATTCGCCAGAATCCGGGTCCCAAAACCGATGGTCGAACAGGCTGCCCTTGTGAAAGCGTTGCATGATCGTCGGGGATGATTCGAAGGTCGTGAGTGCGTGGTTGATTCGCTTTTCCCATTCCGCATGCGGCAAATCGGCACCAAGCGCGATGCCGCGGCTGCCCCAACCGAGCGGCGAAAATCCGCTCACTTTCAAAAGAAGGTCGCGATCTTTCTGGCTAAACCTCGCCGCTTCGCGCCAATCGTGGATCTCTAACCGCGGAATCACCGCATGCTGTGGCAAGGGCGTCGGATCAAGCAGCCACGAGTAAGGAATGACTTCCTGTAGCTTGCTGAAATATTTCTCGCCAAGTTCGCGTCGCCAAAACTCTCGCAGCGGCTGCATCCAAAAAAGGGCGAACCACATTTTCTCTTCGAGATACGGCTTAATCGGGGGCGTGATGGTGATGTGTCCCTGTGCATTAGCGCGCAACGTATTCTTGATCCCGGGAATGTTTGGCAGATCGAATAATTCGAAGAACCGATACACAGCGCGGCCATCCCGCGGCTCGTAATTCTCAGCGGGGACGACGCGCCAGTTGTAGTCGGGGTCGGCGATCCCGGCAGGATGCAAACCGCGGTCAGCGCCCGCGGCTACAACGGGACTTCCCGATGACGCGCTCGTCTTCTGATTCAACCGCACGGCGATCCATTCCATCTCTGGTCGATACGTCGCCGCCTCTTGCGAGACGACGATGTCTCCACCGTTTGGCAGCACAGTGCGAAATCCGTCCAGCATTCCCTCCGGACCGCCGATGATCTCGCTATCGAATGTTGAATAAGTCTGGTTGAGCCACCCGGTCAGACCGATTCCGCCCGGCACCGAATCGATTTCGGCAATGATATAGCCTTTATCGGTCAGAATAAGATCTGGCCGGATCACCCGCGGTAAATCATCACGAATTTCTTTGCGCCTCGAAAACTCGATCAGCTCTTTTGGCTTACCGGCATCGAGATAGCGCGCCACCCAGGCGGGCTGCTTGCCTTTGATGCTTAGGTGGTAGAGCTGATTGCAGGCCTTCTGAAAAACGAAGAGTCGATGTCCGAGTTGTTCCAGTTCAGCGACAAATTTTTTCTCGATCGGAAACGCATCAGGCGAGAGGAGCCAGTCTTTTTCCGCAAAAAGGCCCTCCTTTGGGAAGGCCGCGCGGATTGCGGTCAGCCTGTCGTTCTGAGTATGCACCTGTGGCACCAAGCAAACGTCCAACGCCGAACGCCGAACGTCCAACGCCGAATGCAAGCATCTGAATTGAACATTAGGCGTTGGACGTTGGGCGTTTGCGGCTCATCTTCCGGCCGCCATTTTCTTCAGCGCGAGCTTGACCAGTTCTTCCGCTGATTTCGCTTCGCCTTTTTCCTGGAGGTCGCGCACTGCTTTATGCGCATCGATCTGTTTGTAGCCAAGCGCGATCAATGCGAGCACGGCCTCGTTGGCTTGCTCCTGCTCGGGAGTGGGCGCATGTGCTGCGCTGGCTGCTTCCCACGCTGCCGCCACTCCCAGCTTATCTTTCAATTCCAAGACGACTCTCTCGGCCGTCTTTTTTCCGAGTCCGCTGATTTTTGAAATTGCCACGACATCGGAGTTCACGACCGCTGCCTTGAAATTGTTGACGCTCATTCCACTAAGCACTGCCAGCGCCAGTTTCGGCCCGATACCGCTTACATTGTTTACGAGCAGTCGGAAAAGGTCGCGCTCAGCCGCCGTCATGAATCCGTAAAGCAGATGCGCATCTTCGCGAACAGCCAGGTGCGTGAGAATACGAATGGGCTGGCCCGGCTCTGGGAGCCGGTCGTAGCTCGAAAGCGGGATGAAAACTTCGTAGCCGACGCCGCCGACATCGATGATAGCGTGCGTAGGCAGGGCGCTCACCAGTTTGCCATCGAGGAAAGTGATCATGGAGACCGTTGAAGGGTTAAAGCGTTGAAGGGTTAAAGCGGGAGAATGTGTTCTTTGTCATTCTGAGCGAAGCGAAGGATCTGTGATTATTTCTGGAGCCTCATATACCGCAAGCCAATAGCCAGAGATGTTTCGCTTTGCTCAACATGACAGACGAAGGAAACCCCTTCAACGCTTCATCACTTCGACGAATCACTCCGGTTTCAGGACGAGCGTGAGATCAATTTGTTTGCCTTTTGCGATGTTAAAGCCACGTGTGGAAAAAGATTTCCAAGCTTGTGGAGGATTCGGAAAAAGCGCCTGCACTAATGAAGTAGGCACAATTACAAAACGCGGACCGGGCCTGGACATGAAATCGACTGCATTCTTTTTGTTGAGCCGCGTAAGAAAGCTTTGGACACGACCACGAAAATACCAGACCAGGCTTGGTTCCTCGAATTCGACGGAGGCAAATTGCATGTTCGGTTGCAACTGTGCGCGCGATTCCTGAAAAAGCTGATACGCAGGAAAAAACTGCGCGACGAGTGGGGGAACTACCAGGGCGATCGCAATCCAGACACACGCAGTCGTAATTGCGATTGTTCGAAACAAAGCGCCGTGATTTCTAATCGCTGATGCTCCTTGCCAATGTCGGGCAAGCAGGAACGCGAGCAGGGGAAAGGCCGGAAGCGTATAATGAGGCAACTTCGTTGCGATCAGTGTGAAAATCACAAAAACGATCGCGATGCCTGTGATAAGATAATTATCGATCTCGCTCCTACTGTAGCCAGGATCGGCGATCCCGGCTCGCTTTCGCAACGTTCTGCGAACCAACCATGGCAATTTGATCGACCAGGGAAAGAAACTGACAAAGATTGTTACGAAGTAGAATGGTAGCAGCAGCAGATACATCCCGAACGAACCCGCCCCGTGTCCTTCCATCGTGGCAAGCGACCGACTAACGACATGCCGTCCAATTCCAATAGCGAAGAACTCGCCTTGAGTTTGAATCAGCGCTGGGATTCCCCAGAGCGCGACAACTGCGAGCATCAACAAAATTCCACGCAGGAATTTGAAATGCCGAGCTAACTGCCAATCTCGAGCGAAAGTGATTGTTGTCACAACAGTGAGTAGCGGTATCCACGCGATCGGTCCTTTAGCCAGAAAACCCAGCGCAAGCGAGAGATAGAACATCCACCACCATCTCGGTTGGATGTTGAACGTTGGGCGTTGGGCGTTGGCCGTTGGGCGTTGAAGCAGTTCATAGCCCGCCCAGTACGCGATGGTCATAAATAACACGAGCCACATGTCGGCGACTGCGGCCTTTGCATGAAGAAAAGTCTGTAGCGACAGCGTGAAAATAATCGCTGCCCACCAGCCAACTTCAGCCGCACCAATGCGGCGGCCCCAGGCAAGGATCACCAGTGTCGTTAGCGCAGCTGCGATTCCGGATGGAAGGCGCGCGCTGAAATCGCTCTCACCAAAGGTGCGGTAACTTGCCACTTGCGCCCAATAGGCGAGGGGAGGTTTGTCGAGTCGTAGTTGATTATTGAAGTAAGGAACGACGCAATCTGCGCGCTGGATCATTTCTCGCGATGCCTCCGCGAAACGCGGCTCGTCACGATCGATCAACGGCAAGCTCCACGTGCCGGCAAGATGAAAAAGGACCAAGCCGAAAAACAGAAAGACAGAATTACGTGTTGCGGATTTCAAGAGCGCGCTCAAAATAGCGCCCGCTAAAACTGACGGGAATTTATTTGTGAAGCGCGCCGCCGTTTTTTATTGGCTGATCGGCATTGTCATCGCGGCGATAGCGATCGCAATTGCATTCCATTTCGACGACGCCGTACGTGATTTCTTCGCGCAACATCAAAACTCCGTGATGCGCAATTTCATGCGCAATGTCAGTTTGTACGGTGATTGGCCCTCGCATGTTGTGCTTGGATTGCTCCTTTTAGGAATCGCTTGGCGGTGCCAGAGCAAAAAATGGATGCGCATTTTCCTGTCGATGCTGTTAGCGATGGCGATCGCAGGTGTTGCCGGTACCGCCATCAAGCGGACGGTTCCGAGAGCTCGGCCGTCTGTGAAATCGGAGCTCCGCTGGGGTGGCCCGCGTTTCAGCACGAAATATCATGCGTTTCCATCGGGCCACGAGGGAGCATCAACCGCGTTTTTTGGTGTTTTGATTTTCGCACGGCGCCGTGTCGGGCTCGCCTGTCTCCCAATCCCGATCCTGATCGGTCTTTCCCGAATGTACCTCGGCGCTCATTACCTCTCCGACGTCGTCTGCGCAGCGGTGCTGGGAATTTTTTGCGCCTTGCTCGTCACGCATTTTTTTCTTGAGAGAGTCCGCGATTCGAGACCGAGCACGATTACGAATTAGCGCTGGCAGCTGTTGCAACGGCTCTTTGAGCCGTTCGGGTCTTCCACATTGAGAGGGTTAGAGAAAGCGGAGGAGGTGAGATTCGAACTCACGATACGCATTACGCCTCCGAGCGACCCATTCTTCCCTCGTAAATGGACATGAAAAACATCTTTGATCAACGGTTTCAGCGGCTTTCGCACAGGCCACAATCTAACAGGCCAATTACTTCGTCCAAGTCCGAAACATGATCGCTAATCCCGGCTTCCATCGCTGGCGTCACGCGCAAGATCTGGTGGATAATTTTCAAACTGTACCACTACCGAAATTCGGCAATCCACACCTGTGCAACTCGTGCAAGACGTGCAAGACGACCCCAAATTGGAGCGAGTTGCACGAGTTGCACGTCTTGCACAGGGGTCAATCTGCAAAATCGCGTTCTGAAGCGTCAAAAAAATGAACACGGCAACCCAAACATTGACTGGCAACTTCTGCGACTTGCGGAAACGGATCAGGCCGGTACCGCAGGCCGTGAGGATCGCGAACGAATGCGTCGATGTTCGCGACGGCAAAGGCCGTGCCCAATGGATTAGAGCTTTCGAGATCGCTATGGGCGTGCTGCTCAATGCTGCTCAACGGCGCAACTGACTTTTAACCGCAAACGACAAACAACTGAGGGAGTAACAACCAACATGGAGAAAAAGACAAACCATCACCTAAATACTGATAATGAAGAACGAATCCCGAACGGGCAGACCTACGCGAAAGAGTGCGGAGCTGTGCAATAAGATATGTGAGCGAATGGCACGGGGCGAGACGCTCACGAACATATGCCGCGATCCTGATATGCCAGGTTGGACGACTGTCCACGACTGGAAACGCTCCGATGAATCTTTTCGGCAGGCCCTGGAGCGTGCACGTGAGCAGCAAGCCGAAGCCTGGACAGAGGATGTAGTAAACATTTCCGACGATGAACTACCGACACACGAGGCTATCGGACGTGCCAGGCTTAGGATGCAGTCCCGGCAATGGCTCGCAGGCAAGTTATAACCCTACGTACGCGGACAAGCCCACACAGATAGGCGTCATCGTAGGCGTAGGCGTAGGTGCTACCAGAAGCAGAGCGCGTCAAGCTACTAGAGCGGCACGAGCGCGCGATGCTGGCGAACCAAGGCGAGAGCGGAGAGACTGCGCCAATCCCGCCAGATCAGTAAAGCAAAGGGGCTTCCCCTGATTACTTGCTCGGCGATTTGAAGATAAATAAGAGGCCGACGTACACAATCCCGAGCCCCCCATGATAATCCCCCCCTGTGATCCAATCTTGGCGCCAATCGTAGGGCCATTGAGTCCATTGCGGTGGATATAGGCCTAGGTCGACCGGCCTAATCCAAAAAGGATTAAGCAGAAGGGGACACCTTGCGCAGGTAGCCCACGGAAAACACAGTAGGCATGCGGTTAGTAGAATCAGAAATGCCGCCGTTAAAATCTTCTGCGGCTTCATATCAACAGGTAACGTCCAGTCTCGGTTTTCGCTATTGTCGCGGTCGAGCAAAGACTCGCATCAATGTCAGATAACCAGGGCAGCTTCTTAAGCGTATCACTATCCAGGCCGTCAACTATGCCGTCAATGTCCCAGTTGTCGCTAATGATCTCACCGTCGTTGCGGAAAATCAATTTTCGCGCGTAACTTAGTTAAAATCGGAAAGAAGAATGGACGACGATCTAGTCAAATTGCTAAAATATGAACTCGGAGATTCACCGAGTATTGAAAAAAAAGCAGAACGTCTCGCCCAACGATTTTACGAGCCCGGCAACTTTACGAGCAAGAATAGAACGATATATCACGCGGTTCTCTCCCGGCTACTGGAGGAGCCTAACCAGGGGCGGGATGCGGACGAAAATCGGCTCGCCGAAATTCTCAGGGAATTACAATTCAGGGCTAAATGCGGCACACTTTGTGAGATCTCGAAGGCAGGGCGTTCCAGGATACATTCTTTTACCGCTGCCTTGAAACGGCACGATATGCCAAGGTAGGCTGGCGTTTTCGTCGGCTGCAAAGGTGATCTGGAATCGGCAACGACGAAGTAATATTAAATGTTTCGTTAGACGGTAAGCTTGCGGCGATGCGTCCGACACCGCCTATACGATTTCCAAAAAAAAGCTTGTGGATCAGGTGTCGTTAGAGTATGCACGGCGATCTTCCCACTCTGACAAGACAGCCAAGCGACGTGGGCACACTGATATTGATCGACGCAGTTTGGTCTGGAAAATTTTGAGCGGGGCGAGATTGTCTCGCCGGAGGAAGCATTGCCAGTGAAGGTGTCGGGCCTAAATCTGGCAACGCCCGATGCGCGTCATCGTCGCCCGCTCAAATTCCTTTTATACTATCCAAGTGTAAAAAAGCAATCCTCGTGCCACAACGCAAATCTCGTTCAGGAAATGTTCTAAGAGTTTACTGATTCCGTGCTTGCAGTTGGCCGCGAGGCACATTGTCAGTCCGGCTGATGCTTCCATTTCTCACCCCGTTCTACGGAAACTGCGCAACGAAGTTCCCTCAAAAGCTCAACGGCGATTGAGTCTGTCCTCACGCAGCCCAGCTAAAAAACTTCGGGTTGCTTACGAAAGTCTATTCACGCCGGGCGCAGCTTAGAGGACAGCAGTCGCTAAACGCGGCGCCTGTAGCGAATGGCCCTCCTGCCGAACATGTGGCGACGTTTCGATGGTTGTTTGACGGCTTGTCTTTCGGGGACTCAAAGAGCGATCTCCGTACCGGCTATCTCGCCGTACTTCAGGAAGTCGCGGGGCAGCGAGACGATGCCCTAGCCAACTATCGCGCACTGCGCTCCAGGCTCCCGAAACATGGTGGCCCGCTTTCCGATGCCGTTGATCTCGGTATACAGCGCCTTTCGACTGCCCACTAATTAATCTTCTTGCGTGCAGGAACAAAGCCAACGCAATAGCATCTTCTGAGTAAAGCCGGTTGGAGTTGGGGCTGTGTGTTA
>DASTZJ010000271.1:0-3707 GCA_035764345.1 Candidatus Udaeobacter sp. | reverse complement strand
AACGCAGTATTTTCCATCATGCCCGTTGCGCTTTTGGCGAGCGCCGTCGTCGAAGGGCGCGTAGAACTTCCGAAATCGTCCGCACCCCCTGTTCAGGCTAAAAGATACGAGATCGTCACCAAAGGCGGCGTACTTTCCACGCAACCGCCGCTCGCGGTGGTTTATCTCGACGGCGCTTTCCCGCGTTCAGCTTCACTGCCAACGAAACAGGTCACGCAAAAAGATTTGACGTTTATTCCAGTGCTTCTCCCAGTACGGGTCGGAACCAAGGTTGAATTCCCGAATCTTGATGACACTTACCACAACATCTTTTCCTACTCGCCTGCCAAGCGATTTGACCTGGGCCGTTATCGCGCGGAAGAGCGCCCTATTCCGACACAAATTTTTGATAAGCCGGGCCTGGTCACACTGCGCTGCGACATTCACGAACATATGCGTGGACTGATTCTCGTTTTGAATACTCCCTATTTTGTGATGACAGATACGAACGGGCACTTTCGGTTGAGCGGACTTCCTGCAGGTCGGTATACACTCAAGGCGTGGGTCGACAGCAGGACTACCCGGGAGAAGTCGGTGGATTTGAAAAACGGCCAAACACTGCACGTTGATTTCCCATGAATTCGGCGGTTCAAGCGAGAAACGAAAGCGTAGCAAGCTTTCGAACTCGTTTGTTCACCGCCATGATGCTCATCGTGGCAACGCTGACTGCGCTCGGCCTTTACCTGGCGCAGCAGAAAGTGACCGCTGATGCAGAACGAGATTTACAAGAGAATTTTCAGGCCGAACTTTCTTCGCTGCATAAGCTCGAAGAATTACGCCATGCAGCTCTGGCGGAGCGCTGCGACGTGCTTGCCGCCAAGCCACGTATCCATGCGGCCATCGAAGATAATGCAATCGACCTGCTGTATCCGAGCGCAAAGGACGAACTGCGCGATCTAATGGAAGGGGAGGAACCGCCTCCGGAGGAAGCGGCGCAATCGCTGCACGCGAGATTTTATCGGTTTCTCGACGACAAAGGCGCGCTCATCAAGCCGCCGAATCCATACGACGTGGGTGAACTGGATGCGAAAACGGAAACGCAACTGGCCTTGAGGAGATTGCCCGACACACAACAAATCGGTTACATCCAGAAAAGTACTCAGGCCGACCGAGGCACTATCGACGAAGTGATCGCTGTGCCGATCTTTTCAACCGACACGGGCGATGTCATCTCCGCGCTCGTCATAGGGTTCAAACCGCTTGAACTTGAAGAGAAACACGCGGAGGCGGGAATGAGAAGTGGCGTCTGGGTAAATGGCCAATTGCATTTGCCCTCCCTCCCGAAATCTGCACAAGCGCCTCTCAGCGAAAAGATCGCGAATGCGGTCGCAAATTCTGATCGCGAGCAAGACAACTTTCGTGTCAATGTCGATGCTGCGCCTCAGCTCTTGTTTTACAAACGGCTTAATCCTGGTTCACTCTTTCCCGCCGCCTACGAAATTTGCGTTTATCCCCTGGCCTATTCGATGGCGCAGCTGCATCGCTTGCGCTGGCAGATTGGCGGAGCGGGTGCGCTTCTTTTGTTAGGCGGTTTCGTCGCAAGTCATTTCGTGGCACTCAGGTTCTCGGTACCGGTGAAGAAGCTCGCGCTGGATTCGGAGGAAAATCGCGCACAGCGACAACGGGCCGAAGCGGCGCTTGCTTCGACGACGCAGGAATTGGAAAGATCGACACGATATTCTGCCGATGCGTCCCATCAGTTGAAGAGCCCGGTCACAGTTCTTCGTGTCGGTCTTGAAGCGCTGTTAACTCGTGAAGGATTCAAACCGGAAGTCTACGAGCAGCTCTCCGGCCTGCTTCATCAGACACATCGGTTGACGGGCGTGATCGACGACCTGCTCCTTTTGTCACGCATGGATGCTGGACATCTTCAGATTGCGTCCACACCAGTGAATCTTAGTCAGCTCGTCGATGAGTGGCTTGACGATATTGCCGCGCTTCCCGATTCGCCCGATGTGAAGATTGAGAAGGAATTTTCAGGCGGCCTGGTTGTAGCCGGTGAAAAACGGTACACCTCCCTCATCGTGCAAAATCTCCTCGAGAACGCGCGAAAGTACAACCGGCCAGGTGGGCTAATCCGAGTCAGCGCACACAGCAACGCCAGGGACGTTGTGCTTACTATTGGGAACACTGGCCGCACAATTCCAACTGGCGAAAACATCTTCGAGCGCTTTCATCACCGCTCGACTCCCTCGGTCGCGTCGGGTCACGGGATCGGTTTGAATTTGGCGCGCGAGCTCGCCAGACTGCACGGTGGCGATTTATGCCTGGTTCGCTCGGAAAACGATTGGACTGAATTTGAAGTGCGCTTTCCTGCTGCGGACGGGGTTAATGCAGTTGCATGAAGCTGCGCGTCCTTAGCCTGTGCTTCTTTGCCTGCACTGCGTGCGGATTCGATATCGACGATTATTTCGACCGCGTCGACACAGCACTTACGATCTCAGCGTTTCATGACAGTCTGCGCGCACGATTGAGCGGGACGCTCGATTTGGAGATCTATAACTTCCAACAGCCGGCGCCCGATCTCATCGACAGCACTATCGACACTCTTTTTAATCCGCGTTTAACACTGTTTCTCGACGCGCAAGTCGGCTCGCAGATTTATTTCTTTGCGCAATCACGGCTCGATCGTGGTTTTGATCCGACCGATCACGGCGCCCAGATTCGGCTCGACGAATATGCATTCCGCATCACGCCATGGAATGATGGTCGCTTGACGGTGCAAATCGGTAAGTTTGCCACTGTGGTCGGTAACTGGGTCCCGCGGCACCTTTCGTGGGAGAACCCGTTCGTCGACGCGCCGATAGTTTATGAAAACGTCACCGCCATTCGGGACAAATACGCTCCGGTTTCACCATTCGATTTCATCTACGGGCCCTTGTACTACAAGAAGTACGTGTTCAATCCTGTAATCTGGGGACCTAGTTATGCGAGTGGCATTTCTTTATCCGGTCACCTGGATCGATTTGATTACGCCGTTGAAATGAAAAATGCGTCCCTCTCGTCACGCCCGGAATCGTGGAACGTTACGGAAAGCGGTTTCGAGAATCCGACTTTCAGCGCACGCCTTGGTTTCAGGCCTAACGAGGCGTGGAATTTTGGCCTGTCAGCGAGCGAGGGCCCATATTTTCAGCGCCAGGCCGAACCTACGCTGCCGCCCGGACGCGATATTGATGATTTTCGGGAGTTCGTTCTCGGGCAGGATGTCAGTTTTGCCTGGCGTCATCTGCAAGTGTGGGCTGAGGTTTATGAAGCACGTTTTGAAGTGCCGACGGTGGGCGATGCAGATACCCTCGCTTATTACGTCGAAGCGAAATACAAGTTTTCGCCGCAGTTCTTCGGCGCGATTCGCTGGAACCAACAACTCTTCGCAACGCTCAATGATGGCTATGGCCATAACGTTCATTGGAGTCCGGACCTTGAGCGGATTGACGTGGCCGCAGGTTACCGCTTTACATCACATATCCAATTGAAGGTTCAATACAGCTTTCAACACGAAACCACCACCCCGGGGAATGATAATCACCTGGTCGCAGCTCAACTCACGACGCGGTTTTAAGGTGCGTCTTGCTTTTGAAACTCATGCATATCCTGGTAGTTGAAGACGATGTTGAATTAGCGCGGCAAATTGCATCGGCGCTCACCGAGGCCGGGCACGATCCAACCGT
>DASTZJ010000270.1:0-2666 GCA_035764345.1 Candidatus Udaeobacter sp. | reverse complement strand
AAAACTATATGCATCAGGAAAATTCCCAACGTGATCTCATGAAAAGCGGCGGAGGGCCGCCGCACTCCACGACGCAAGCGACGAATGGGTGCGCTGGATCGCGGCCACGTTTTGGAGTGCGGCGCTGCTGCGCCGCTTTGCGTACGCTCAAGAATGGGTACCCGAATCATGAGCAACGTTAAAGAAGACCGACACGTCGAAGGCGACTGGTGGCCGGATCCGATTCCGCCAAACGTCGAGTTTGGCGAGGGATTCTATTGCGAGAGCGCGCAAATCTTCCGAAAGCTTCGGAGCAAAAAATCAGGCGCGGTTGTTATCGGCAAGCATGTTTCGTGTTATGCGGGCTGTTCGTTTTCTGTCGGCGAGAACGGCCAGTGCACGATAGGTGATTTCACGCTGCTCAACGGCGCGCTGATCATGGCTGATGAGAAGATCGAGATTGGATCGTATTGCCTGGTTTCGTGGAACGTTGGCATCGCCGATTCCGATTTTCATCCGCTCGAACCTGCACAGCGTCTCATCGACGGGCAAGCCCTGGCGCCCTATTTCAAGAATCGGCCCGCACGTCCCAAATTGAAAACCGCACCTGTGAAAATCGCAGACAATGTCTGGATCGGTATGAACGCCGTGATTCTCAAAGGCGTCACCATCGGCGAAAACTCCGTCGTGGCGGCCGGGGCAGTCGTTACAAAAAGCGTGGAGCCGAATACGGTAGTTGCAGGGAATCCAGCTCAAGTGGTTAAGAGATTTGCCAAATCATGATTGGCTTCAACGCCCAACGCTCAACGCCCAACGCTCAACGCTCAATTCAGAACATTGGATGTTGGGCGTTGGACGTTGGGCGTTCGACGTTTTCTACTTCATGAAACGCAAGCGCATCGTCGTCATGGGCTTCATGGGCTCAATGCCCATCGCCGGCGTGATCTGGCAGCACATCCATTACATCGTCGGGCTGCAACGACTCGGTCACGATGTCTATTACATCGAAGATTCTGCCCGCATTCCGTACAACCCGGAGACGTTTGAAATTACCAATGAATTTGATTATACGGCGCGGCTCCTGAATCGATTGTCGCGGGAATTCGAATTCAGAAATCGCTGGGCATTTTGCGCGCGTTACTTGCCGGGCAACCCCACTGCTGGCCTGTCATTAAAAAGAATTCAGCAGCTTTATCGCGAGGCGGACGCGATTCTGAACATCTGCGGTGCACAGGAGTTTAACGACGACCTGCTCCTCTCCGATCGCATTCTCTACATCGAAAGCGATCCCGGCGTCGAACAGATCAAGATCGACAAGGGTGTAAAATCGACAATGCAATATCTGGGACGTCACTATGCCCTCTTCACTTTTGGGGAAAATATCGGCACGAAAAGTTTTCCGGTCCCGACCCACGGATTGAAATGGCTGGCTACACGGCAACCAGTGGTGACCGATCTTTGGCGAACAAGGCGTTCCCCTCCCCACGCGGCGGTGTTTACATCCGTGGCAAATTGGTCCACCAGCGGTCTAAAAGACATTACCTGGCGCGGCAAAAAATATCTCTGGAGTAAATCGCGCGAGTTTCTTCGCTTCACTGCTGCGCCGAAAAAGGCAGGTGAAACGTTTGAGCTGGCAACGAACATCGAACATGCCGGGACCCGCGCAAAATTCGAGCGAAACGGGTGGCGACTGATTTTGCCGCTGCAGATGAGCGTCGATTATTGGCTCTATCGGGATTACGTCCAGCGCTCCAAAGGCGAGTTCACAGTCGCCAAGGACCAATACGTGCGCCTAAATACCGGGTGGTTCAGTGACAGGAGTGCGTGTTATCTCGCAGCAGGCCGACCGGTCATAACTCAGGAAACCGGCTTTACGAAATTCTACGGCGGCGAAGCAGGCCTTTTATCTTTCCGAACCCTCGGTGAAATTGTCGACGCCGTGAAGCGGATCAATGCCGATTACACGAAGCATTCCCGAGCCGCTTGCGCCCTGGCGCGGGAGGTCTTTGAGGCGAAAAGAGTGCTGAAATCAATTCTCGACCGCGCCGGAATTTGAGGGGAAAGCGCAAACTCTCTTTTCGTCAGTCGTAGATTTGAACGTAGAAAGCATGTATCGTGTCAGTTGTGTCCGAAAAGGCCACTTGCCAATGCAAATCCGAATCTTGATTTTCGAGTACGCTGTTTAAGTTTGCAGCCTTTCCGCCCATGAAGCGTATCCTTGTTTTTATTTGCTGCGCCTTACTGTTTGGACCGGTTTTAGTCGCCCAGGAAAGCACGCCAGCGCCGCCGCCAATGGAGCCGCAAGGTCCACAGCGGCCGGCTCCATGGAGATCGAGCCCGCCTGCACAAGAGGCAATTCCAATCCCGGTTCCGATTGCGCCACCGAAGCCTAACGGGCCCGTTCAAAAGAGTTTGGTTCGGATTACTGCGACTTCCGTGGATCCGGATTACAAAGCGCCCTGGAACGCCGGAGCGCTCGAGCGCGGTGTTGGCGCCGGCTTCGTCATAAGCGGCAATCGCATCATGACAAACGCACACGTTGTTGCTAACAGCCGCTACCTCACCGTCGAGCGGGACGGCGATCCCAATAAGTATCCGGCGAAAGTCCAATTCATAGCGAACGATTGCGATCTGGCAGTTATTACCGTGCCGGCTCCGGATTTTTTCAAAAACATGTTGCCTTTACA
>DASTZJ010000269.1:0-2145 GCA_035764345.1 Candidatus Udaeobacter sp. | reverse complement strand
GCTGTTTTCAATTGAGTTTCCAAACCGGAAATCTCCGCGCGCGGTTTTACATGAAATTCCGGCGCGGCAAACGTGGCTTCCAAATCCGACACTTCGTTTTCCGCGGAGAGAATGTTCGCGTCGATCAATTCGAAGTAACCTTTGTAGCTCCAAATGCCGCGCGAAATCTTCTCGTACACTTTGATCAGTTCCGGCTTCTCGCGCAGACCACTCTTAAAATCCATTGCCGCGCGAAAGAATTTTCCGTTCTCAGTCCATGATCCCTTCGGCGTCGTTAACGGTTGATCGACTTCTTTCGGCTTCGGTCCGCCTGGTCGCTGCGGTTCATCATGACCTTCATACGTTAGCACCCCCGCGACCGGCTCGCTGACAATCAGTAGGTCGCCACAAAACCTATTTCGTTTTACGGTTTGGAGTGAAGAAACTTATCCGAGGCAGTTGTCTTTGCGGCGGGGTTCGTTTTGAAGTCGATCCCCCTTTTATCCGCGCCAGTCATTGTCATTGCGATCGTTGCCGCAAACATTCTGGAACGGCCGTTTGTACGCAAGCGCGCGTGCGAAAGGAACAGTTTCGCCTGCTGCAAGGTGAAGAGTTGGTTAAAGTTTATGGAAAAGGCGAAGGCGCCGTGAAAGCGTTCTGTGTGAACTGTGGCTCGAGCTTGTTTGGCGGCGACTGGCCGGAGGGTCCGCAGGTATCGATTCGCATGGGAGCCTTCGATGATGATCCCGGAATTCGGCCGCAATTTCACACTTACGTGGATTCTCGAGCTCCGTGGGATGAGATCATCGACGAATTGCCGCAATATCGCGAAGGTCGAATCGACAACTGATAGAGGCGGCGAGCGATGGCGATCGCGTTTTTGTTGGAAATCTTAGGCCCGCAATGACCTCAACGGTTTCGAACACGAAGAGGGCAATGCGGCATCAAGCTGCCATTCGCATACGTAAGGCGAAGCATGGCGATGCCGCGGCAATCGAATCACTGCTTTATGAATCTTTTCTCGAATATGAGCGCGCTTATACGCGGGAAGCATTTCATATCACCACACCCGAAAAACGTGAGGTCGAAAGGCGAATAAAACATTGGACAGTCTGGGTGGCCCTCCACGCAAACGTGATCGTAGGGACAGTGTCCGCGCATCCCGAGGGCGAAGCGCTGCACATCAGGAGTATGGCGGTGCGACCCTCAATGCGAGGCCGGGGGATTGGAAAACTGTTGCTCCAGAGTGTCGAAAAATTCGCTTCGGACAATCGGTACAAACGTTTGATTCTCAACACCACACCTTTTCTCGCGTCCGCAATTCGTCTGTATGAGCGGTTCGGCTTCCGGGCCACTGGAAGCGAGCGTGATTGGTTCGGAACGACGCTTAGCGCAATGGCCAAACAAGTGATCCAAACTCACTCATGAAAGTCTTTCTCCTTGTTTGCTGGGATGTGGGAAAATAACGCGACGCATTCGACTTCGCTCAGGCAAGACTTTCCACGATCTCGATCTTAGGAAAGCCAGGGGGCTTCTCGCGAAGCAGCGCTGCTCCAATGCGCGCTCACGCGCGAGATCACGTACGACCGCACTGTTATGACTCCTCGATCGTAAGGGGCTTACGATGTGAGCGGCACAATCGACTGCGCGGGAGGATCGGCAACGCAACTCAAATCTACTCTGTGGGGACTCACAGATTTATCGACTGGCGGCACGGATTGTGTTGGTGCTTTAATCGCCTTCGATGCAACCGGGCGATGCTCTTAACGTAGTGGCGCAGGTCGCAGTCACCCTCGCCGGTTTTGCCGGAATCGTGGTAGTGTTTCGGCCGGAATCGGTCCATCAGTGGTCGGCACTGGACAAATTTCGGCTGCGTTTGCTCCTGATCAATTCTGCGTTGCCGCTTGGTTACGCGCTCTTTGGCATTCTTCTACTGTCGCTCGATCCGCCGCCAGCTGCGATCTGGCGCTGGTGCAGCGGATTTACCATTGCGACGCAGCTCGTATTCATAACCACCATCGGCGGTCCGAGGCGCTCAATTCCACCCGCTGAGTTTCAGTCGGTGAGCAAGGTGATGTTTTATTCGGCACTGGTGGTCTCGTCCAT
This sequence comes from Candidatus Udaeobacter sp., assembly GCA_035764345.1. Classification (GTDB taxonomy): domain Bacteria; phylum Verrucomicrobiota; class Verrucomicrobiia; order Chthoniobacterales; family UBA10450; genus Udaeobacter. Next base: position 60 of record DASTZJ010000269.1, on the reverse strand, counting down.
CGCGATGGCGCTGCAAGTGATCAATGTCGCATTCTGGAACCGCTTCTGGCCGTTCTTCGC
>DASTZJ010000268.1:0-5119 GCA_035764345.1 Candidatus Udaeobacter sp. | reverse complement strand
GCCAGCGCCGCCGCTGTTCTCCACTCCCGAGCTCCCGAAGTCCGGCGGGTTTATGTTGCGACCGATGTCGCCGCTAAGATGCTGCCCCTGGCGCTCACCCAGCCCTTTCATCGCTATTCGTGGATAGAGCGACGATGCAGCGATGCGCACGGCAGCGCGCGATGCTTCCACGCGCGCCGCGGCGGCCTTGAGGTCGGGGTTCCTCTCGACGGCGTCCGCAACTAGCGCGGTGAGCTCCGGGTCCCGGAAGGTGCGAATCCAGTTCGGCACCACTGCTCCGCTCCGATGCGGCCCGGCCCAACTTCCCGGGATTTGCGCGCGAGCCGATTCAGGCATGATGTCCGCGCCAAACGGCGGGTGCTTGATCGCGCAGCTCGCAAATGTGAGGCACGCTGCAGTGCCCAGAAGGGCTCGGCTTCTCATGTAGTCGCGCGTTTAATGAAGCTTCCAAACGAACCAGTCGACCTTCGCCGAAACTCGCAGGAAGACTTTGCGCACGATGTGGATCATCTTGCCGTGCTCGGTGTAAATTGCGCCTCCGCCACGGGCACCGGCAGCGAGGAAAAGGTCGCGGTCCTTAGGCGCAAGGACGAGGCGCACCGCGATGCGCTGTTCCGGTGCGGCTACCGGTAGTGTATTCTGCAAGTTCCCGCTGATTGGCATCTGCCCCTGTGCCGTAGCCCACAGGATCGAGTCCACCACGCATTTGATGATGCGACCCGGGTACTGCATCATGTAGATTTCTGCCTCGTCCCCGGCCTCGACATAGCGCAACTCGTTCTGCCGGAAAAAAGCGAGCAACCATGGGTTGTCCTCCTCGATAAAGCTCATCACTGGCATGGTCGCAAACTGCGTCGCGCGTACGCCGGGGCGCAGCGCGAGATTCGCTACGCGACCATTGGCCGGCGCGAGGTAAGTCGTACCGTCGAGATCGAATTTCGCATTGATCAGGTCCGCTTCCGACTTGCTAATCTGCGCTCTCGCCTGCGATTCTGTGGCGTCAGCGGCAAGGAATTCGCTTTGGAGATTGCCGAGATCGCTTTGCGCCTGTTCGAGGTCGGCCCGTTTCCCGGCCCCAGCTGCGGAAAGGGCAGTGAATTGCTCGACGCGCTTTTTCGCCAAGTCGATGCGCGGAGTGAGCGAGGCTTTTTTCGCCGTAGCATTATTGAGTTGATCATTCGCTCCGCGTAGCGTCGCGTCGGCGGCTTTCTCCGCCGCTTCGAAAGGCACCGGGTCTATCTTGAAAAGGACATCGCCTTTTTTGATCGGCCGGTTTGGTTCAATCGGCACCTCGGTCACCTGACCCGTCACGCGCGGCACTACCGGAATGACATAATTCTGAGCCCGCACGTCAGATGAGGATGGCGCTACGATGTTCATGAACAGAATCAGGATCGTCAGGCAGATGATCGGAATGGTGGCGACGATGACCTGGCTGGTGATGTTCCAAGGCAGCAACTTGAACTTGAAAAAGATCAGCCAAACGATGGCCGAGTAGATGATAAGTAGAATGAGTTCCATTACACCTTAGCTCCGTGCGAGCTGCGTTTGGCTTCGAGTTCTGCGATGCGGGCTCGCAGTTTTTCGATTTCGTTCTCCTCCTTGGTCACCTCCTCGCCAACGTGGCCGAGCGATTTATCCACATCTGTACCGTAAGCCATCTTGTGCAGGACCGGCTTCGTGTACGCCCAAAGCCATGCAATTGGCCAGAGCAGCCCGCCGAAGCAAAGCGAGAGCAGGCATAGGCACTGAATCGCCCTGGTTTGCGGATGCATTTTCTTGTGCGCAATCTTTTCCGGCAAAATATGGACGAGCCAGAAAATGGCGATACCAATAATCGGCCCGATGATAAGGACCACCCATGAAATGCCATTGGCGATTGAGTCGAGCGTCTCGCCGTGAAAAATGGAGGCGTGAGCCCGAGACGGCAGTGTGAGGATCACCAAGGCTGTGAGCGGCAGAAGCCTCCAGCGGCGGGGCCGTAGACTGCCGGTGGACCGGATCATTGCAGCTTGCGCTTCACGCTTCATCAGAGAGATAGCCCGTTAAAAGCCTTATTATATTCAGAGGTTCGCGAATTCTGCCAAGCAAAATAAAAGCGAACATCTTTTGAGTCATAGATCATCTAGCCGTTTCTCTTTCCTGTCTTCACCAGAACTACCACCAGTTTCCCGGATGTCACATTGGTTCGGATATTGGACTTTGGACCCGTTTTGGAACAAGCGGCCGCTACTTCCCAATTGAAGAACGACGATTGCCGCGCATTTTCTTGTCATTAAACGAAGTCACCCATGCTTTCCACGTCTTTCAATCTCACTGGCGATGGCCTGACTGTTGCTGAAGTTTTCCGCAATCTCGCGCCGAGCGCGCTTTACGAGCACGCGATTCGTTTCGAGAAAGATGCGACGATTGCAGAGAATGGAGCGCTCGTGGCTTACTCCGGCGTGAAGACGGGTCGCTCACCGAAAGATAAACGCGTCGTCGAGAACCCGGCTTCGAAGAACGATATCTGGTGGGGGCCTGTAAACATCCCGTGCGATGAGCGGACGTTCCAGATCAATCGACAGCGTGCGCTCGATTATTTAAACACACGAGAGCGACTTTACTGCTTCGATGGATTTGCTGGGTGGGATCCGAAATATCGCATCAAAGTCCGTGTCATTTGCTCTCGTCCGTATCACGCACTTTTTATGCACACCATGCTCATCCGCCCAACGCACGATGAGCTCGCGGACTTCGGCGCACCAGACTTCGTGATTTACAACGCAGGCGCGTTCCCAGCGAATCGCCTAACGAGCGGCATGGGTTCAACCACGAGCATTGATCTCAGTCTCGAAGACAAGCAGCTCGTTATTCTCGGAACCGAATATGCAGGTGAAATGAAGAAGGGCGTTTTCACTGTGGCGAATTATTTTGCGCCGAAGCGTGGTTTGCTCTCAATGCATTGCTCGGCGACTGCTGACAAAAAGACTGGCGCGTCATCGCTGCTCTTCGGCCTTAGCGGCACAGGTAAGACAACCCTCTCGGCCGATCCGAAACGTCACCTCATCGGTGACGACGAGCATGTCTGGAGCGATGACGGCGTTTTCAACATCGAAGGCGGCTGTTACGCCAAAGCGATTAATCTCACACCCGAGAGCGAGCCGGACATTTTTCAGGCACTACGTTTCGGCGCCGTTCTGGAGAACGTTGTGCTCGATGAGGACCGCGACGTCGATTACACCGACACCAGCATCACGCAAAACACGCGTGGTGCATATCCGATCGAGTTCATCCAGAACGCAAAGATTCCCTGTATAGCCGGCCATCCGACCGATGTGATCTTTCTCACCTGCGATGCCTTTGGCGTGTTGCCGCCGGTTAGCGCGCTTTCGCCCGCGCATGCGATGTATCATTTCATCAGTGGCTATACCGCAAAAGTTGCCGGCACCGAAATGGGTGTGACCGAACCACAGGCGACCTTCTCTCCCTGTTTCGGCGGACCATTTCTGGTTTGGCATCCGAGCAAATACGCCGAGCTGCTCGCGGAGAAAATGCGGAAGCACAAGGCGCGCGTATGGCTTGTGAACACCGGTTGGGCCGGCGGCGCTTATGGCACGGGCAAACGAATCAGCCTCAAAAATACACGCGCGATCATCGACGCAATTCACAGCGGAGACCTCGCCGAGGCGAAGACTGCGCGCGATCCGGTGTTTGGTTTTGAGATCGTCACAGAATGCCCCGGCGTGCCTTCTGAAATACTAAGTCCGCGGGAAAGCTGGGCGGACAAGTCCGCATACGATGCGACCGCGAGGAAACTAGCTGATCTCTTCAATAAGAACTTTGAGACGTATGCTGCTGGCGCCAGCACTGAGGTGAAAGCTGCTGCACCACAAACGTAATGCATAATCGCGCGCGGCCATCCTAAACGTCGCAGCTGTGAATGATCGCAATAGCTAAAACTTCGTGACGCTAGCCAATGACTTCGCAAAACAAAAGCACCTAAACTTTACGCGACCTCGAAGAAATGACTCAATTGAGCAAACATCATGGCTATGAGCGAGTCTGTTGCATCAAGCGCCGGCGACGGATGGCTTAAGAGACTGCTGCCTGGGGCAGCGATGCTTGTTCGCTATGAACGTTCGTTGTTGCGACACGATGCCCTGGCCGGACTGGTCGTCGCACTCGTCCTCATTCCCTCCGCCTTCGCCTATGCGGATCTGGCCAAGTGTGCCCCGGCAGCCGGCATATACGCGGCCGTCGGAGGGATGGTTGTGTTCGCGATGTTTACTAGCTCACGACACGTGATCGTCGGACCAGATGCGGCGATCGCGCTGCTGGTCGGCGCGACCATTGGACCGCTTGCGGCAGGTGATGCGGGCAAGGCAGTAACACTGGCAACCGTGCTCGCGTTCCTCACGGCCGGCGTGCTGTTGCTGATGGCGCGGTTGCGACTCGGCGTTGCGGCGGATTTCCTCTCCAGCCCTGCTATGCTTGGGTTCATGAACGGCGCCGCCGTAGTGATTATTGGCAGCCAGATCGGAAAGTTGTGTGGCATCAAACTAACCGAAGACAACACGCTACTTTCTTTTTGGGAATGGATCAGGCGACTTCCCGAAACCCATGCGCTTACCTTGGCAATTGGCCTCGCCTGTCTCGTAGTGATGGCGCTCTGTCGTTGGAAGGTGCGGCGCGTGCCCGGAGCGGTGGCTGTCTTTGTGCTGGCGATGGTTGCTGGGCGGTTCGTGAATTTCTCGGCGCTGGGATTGCACGTCATCGGAACGGTTGATCTCCATATTCCCGACGCAGTTCGACCTGGTCTTCGACTTGCTGACACAGGACCCTTGTTCACTGCCGCCATCGGCATAGCGTTGCTCGTCTTCTCGGAGGGCGTCGTGCTTGCACGGTCCGTTGCAAGCCGGCATAGCTACGCCATCGATCCTGATCGAGAACTGGTCGCGTTCGGAGCAGCCAACGCTGCAGCTGGACTGCTATGCAGTTTCCCTGTCGGTTCCAGCCAAACTCGCACCCTCCTCAATGACGCCACCGGTGGCCGCACCCAGATGGTTAGTCTACTTGCTGCCGCGCTTACTGCGGCATTTGTCTTCCTGTTTACCTCATCGATTGCCACCATTCCCTC
>DASTZJ010000267.1:0-22716 GCA_035764345.1 Candidatus Udaeobacter sp. | reverse complement strand
GCCGCCGATTGCAAGGCAACCGCTCTGCTTCACTGCGCCATCCGCATACAAAATATAATCAGTCGTTCCACCGCCGATATCGATCACCAGTGCTCCGAGATCTTTTTGGTGTTGCGTCAGCACCACCTGGGCAGAAGCAAGGCCGCCAAAGACGACATCCTCAACCTCGAGCGGAAGTTCTTTCACACACCGGATCGTGTTCTGGATGCGCGTCCGCACACCGTGAATAATATGAAAGTCGGCCTCCAATCTTTGCCCGAGCATCCCGACCGGGTTCAGAACGCCATTCTGGCCGTCGACATGATAATGTTGAATGATGGAATGGAGGAATGCGTTTTGCGCAGGAATACTCACCTCGCGCGCATTGATTTTTACATCTTCGACATCCTGCTCATCAATTTCATCGCGATCATCGGGCAGCATGACCGATCCGCGATTGTTGAAGCTTTGAAGGTGGGATCCGGCAACGGCCACGTAAACGCTCCGGATCATGACGTCGCTTTTCTGTTCGGCATCAACCACCGCTTCGTGCACGCATTTCATTGCCGTTTCAAAATCAACGATCTCGCCTTTGCGCACGCCGCGTGACGGCGTCTGGCCAACGCCGAGAATTTTAACTGTGCCGTCGGGCCGGCTCTCTCCGACAACAACACAGATTTTGGAGGTTCCAATCTCAAGACCAATCATCAAATTATTGCTCGCCATTGTGTTAATCCGTTTTCTGTCGCTGAGTGGGAATTGCCCTGGGGGGTGGTTTTGAACTGGTGCGCGCCTTGGGCGGTGGTGACGTTGCCTTTTCCGGCGAATGCACCGGGATCGCTTTCATAATCCGCGGTTCTACGGCAGGCTCTATCGTATCATTAATGACTGCGACCGGCCTCGGAGCGAAAGTCACCGGGATATTTCGTTGCACTAGCAGGTTTAACGTCGCGAGTTCCTGTTTTGAATCGTCGCAATAAACAAGAAATTGTTCCAGCCGGCGCAATTGCGTTTCGAGATCGTTATAGCCAAACGTCACGCGGGTACGATTCTTGTCGGTCACCAGCAGGCGATAACTTTCAGAAACGTCGATCTCGCGAATTTGAAAGCGCATTTGCAAAAAACTGCGTGCGCTTAAACGCAGCAGTTCGAGTGCGGTCCTGGCCTCAGGTGATTCGACGACTTTGCCGACCTCGAGCGATTCGCTCGAGCATCCCAGGATGACCGGCAATCCGAGATATTCGGGCAACAACTTCTTTTCCTTCATCAAAACACCGCGCGCGTCCACTAGAAAAGCAGAGTCTGATGCAAATGGATCGGAAATTTCCTTCTCACTCGTGATCCACGCGACGGGCTTTCGTTCCACCACACGAATATCGATCTCCGAAGGCAACTTTCGCACGACCTGCACCTCATCGGTCTGAGGCAGCTGCTGGATCAGATCGTGGACGCGACCCAGATTGATGCGGAAAATGTTTTCGCCTTCACGTAGATCGGCGGAGTTCAAAATCTGTTCGCGCTGTAACGTTCCGTCCGTCTGCAATTCAATGGTTTTCAGTTGATAATCCGGATTCTCGAAAAACAGACGCCTCGCAGCTTCACGCGTTCCCGCATAAATCGCGGCGCACAGCGCAGCGAGCAATATTACCCTGGAAAGAACCGCTAGTGCCCTTCGCGCGCGATGCTGTGCCACTCTGCGGGAGCGAACTTTCACATCAAGCAGGTGCTGCTGGCGGCGCTGGCGCACATTGGAGACTCGCCGATTGCACGATTGCGAACGCTTCTGCGCGGGCCTCATCTCCGACTTCCTTCTGTTCTGGCGCGTGAAAGGGCAATGATGCGCGCGCAAAGATCTACGTAAGTGATACCGGCAGCCGCAGCAGCTTCGGGTAGCAGGCTCGCCTCCGTCATTCCGGGAATATTGTTCACTTCCAGCACGAACGGATCGCCCGAATCGGAAAGCAGCACGTCCACGCGGCCGTAAACAACCAAGCCGAGCGCGCGAAAAGCACGCAGTGCCTGTTCTTGAATTTGTTTGGTCTTATTCGGATCGATTTTGGCCGGGCAAACGTGTTCGGCGCCTCCGCCAGCCTGCGGATTCAGAAACGGGTACTTGTTGGTGAAGTCGTAAAAACCGCCTTTTGGAATTATTTCAAGAATCGGCAGGGCTTGATCACCAAGAACACCTATCGTCAACTCGCGGCCCGGCACAAATTTTTCAATCAACAATTTGCGATCGTACTTGCCAGCCTCCGCCATTGCCGAATCAAGCTCGCTCGCGTTTTTTACAATCACCACGCCAACGGTAGAACCTTGTCGCGCCGGCTTTACTACGAGCGGAATCGAAATCGTCGGCCGATTGCCGACTTCGATGACTTCCCATTCCGGCGTGACGACCTTGTGCTCGCGAAATTTTTCTTTCGACAAGATCTTGTCGAATGCCGTCCGGCTTGCCTCAACCGCGTCGCCGGTATAAGGCACGCCGCGCTCCTCCAGAATTTTTTGGAGCTGACCGTCTTCGCCGAAAGTTCCGTGAATGGTAATGAAGGCAAGATCGACATCTTTCGGCAGCGCGAAGTTTTCGTCATGAACATCGACATCGACAACTTCAGCGCCTAATGAGCGGAGCGCTTTAGAAACGCCGCGACCAGTCGCCAGTGACACATCGCGTTCCGAACCCGGCCCACCCATTAAGACTGCGATTTTTTTTGGCAAGTTTTGAAGTGTTCTCATTATCACCCCGGTTCTCCCACGATTTGCACTTCAGTCTCCAGCTCGATCCCGCGTTTTGCCCGGGCAGTCGCCTTGATCTCTTTGATCAGCTCCAGGATTTCTGCCGCCGTCGCGCCACCGTCATTGACGATAAAATTACCGTGCACTTCCGATACCCGCGCTCTTCCGACGCGCGAATTTTTCAATCCCAACTCGTCAACCAGTTTCCCCGCAGGGCATGAATCAGGATTTTTGAAAATGCAGCCTGCGCTTTTCGCCGCGGGTTGCGACGTGCGTCGTTTCTTCTGTGACGCTTCCAGTTTGCGCACGATTTCTTCGAGCGGCGCAGGCTGGCCGCGAAAAACGGCAGACACCGCAAAATTTTTCTCCAACAACGGGAAGTTCCGGTAATGCACTTCCAGTTCATCGCGCGTTTTTGTGTGCGCCTCGCCATTGGCGTCGAGATAACGAACACGCAGGACGTTCTCAAAGGTTTGCGCCCCCATCGCGCCAGCATTCATGCGCAAGCAACCGCCGACCGCGCCCGGAATTCCTTCCATCCACTCCAGTCCGCCGATACCGGCCGCTTTGCCGGCGTAAGCCACTTCTTTCAATTTCGCCCCAACACCTGCAGTGATCTCGGCGCCGTTGACCTCGATCTTGTCGAAATCACCACCGCTTGGATGAACGACCACGCCGCGGATTCCTCCATCGCGGACGAGAAGATTTGATCCACGACCGATCACGAAGAGCGGAAGGTTTTCGTTCCGGCAAAACCGGATCAACTCGGCAAAGGCCTTCTCATTCTGCGGCTCGACCCAGAATTGCGCCGGGCCGCCTACACGCAGAGTTGTGTGTTTCGAAAGCGGCTCATAAAGACGGATTTCACCGTCTTCGCCCACGATCTCTTTCAACTTTTCTGCAATAACCAGGTCGGCAGCGAGGGCGGACAGTTGCTCGTGAATATTTCCGGCGCCAAGACTCAAAACAAGATCGCCGGACTCGAGCATGTTTCCTACAGCGCGGTGGACCCATTCCAAACGTGGCTCGTAACTGACACCGCGATGTCCGTGCGCAACGATTTCGTCAGCGATCATTCGTCCGGTCACTCCAGGAATCGGCGCTTCGTTCGATCCATAAACATCCGTCACTACCACGCGGTCGGTATCGTCGAACGCGCGACCAAATTCCTCCCGCAATGCTTTCGTGCGTGAATAACGGTGCGGTTGAAACATGGTGAGCACGCGCTTGCGCCCGACGGATCTCGCCGTCTTTAGCGTGGCGTGGATTTCCGTCGGGTGATGCCCGTAATCGTCCACCAAAAGAAATCTCGGACTGTCGTATTTGATTTCGAAGCGGCGGCGCGCGTGCTCGAACTTCGCCAGCGATTTCGCGATTTTTTCAAATGCAATGCCGAGCTCTGACGCGAGCGCGATCACTCCCAGCGCATTGTGAACGTTATGTTGTCCGGGGACATTCAAGACCGCTTCGCCGAGTTGTTGTCCCTGATGATTAACCCGGAATCTCGACGCAAAACCGTTCAATCTAATATCCGTGGCGCGATAATCGGCGCTCTCGGTGAAACCGTAGGAAATTCCGTGAAGGAAAGGCTGACACAAACGCGCAGCGTTTTTGTCGTCGATGTTATAAAAGACTTTGCCGGTTGTTTGCGCACTCAGTTGAGCGAAAACCTTTTCAATGGCAGCAAGGTCAGCGTAAAAATCGAGATGCTCCTCCTCGATGTTCAGGATCAGCGTGTGTTCGGGCTGAAAAAGTGCGATCGTGCCGTCGCTCTCGTCTCCTTCGGCAACGAAATGTTCGCCGCGCGGATCCCAGTGTGCGTTCGTTCCCAGAATCGGGATCTCGGCGCCGACGTAATGGCACGGATGCAGCCCGCCCTCGCGCAAGGCGTGGGCCGTCATTGCTGAGGTGGTCGTTTTGCCGTGCGTTCCAGCAACGACGATGCCGCGTTTGCCCCGCATGATTGCAGCCAACGCTTCCGCGCGGCGCACAATCGGTTTTCCGCAATTGCGCGCGCTAACAAGAATTGGGTTCTCGCTTCTGATTGCAGAAGAAAAGACAATGAGATCAGCGGTGCTGGCGTCCTCCGGTCGATGCTGCTCACGAAAACGCAGGCCGCGTCGCTGCAATCGATCCGTTTCCATGGTGCTAACCTTGTCCGAGCCGCTGACTGCGTGCCCGAGCTCGATCAAAAGGGCAGCGATGCCACTCATGCCGCTGCCCGCGACACCAACAAGATGGATCCGGTGACGCTCACGCGTCAGGAATCCGGGCAGATCAAGCGGCAGAGCGCGTTCGCTCGTGGCTACCGGGCCGGTCCACGGAGGTTGCGCAGGCATGTCGCGATTTTCAGAGACGGGATTCATGAGTTGTATATCTCTCCATGGTCGTGACGACGAGGCCGGCTGCGTCCTTCGGCGCCAAGCGCGAGCAATTCGCAGCCATCTGTCGAATCCGCTCCGGATCCTCGATCAACTCCCGAATTCTGCGCGCGAGTAATTCGCCAGAGAGTTCTGACTCCTTGAGGAGAACCGCTGCCTGGACACGAGCATAGATCTCCGCGTTGCGGGTTTGATGATCATCGGTCGCATACGGAAATGGAATCAGGATGCCGGGCAAGGAAAACGCAGCGAACTCCGCGAGACTGGCTGCACCCGCTCGCGCAACCACGAGATCGGCAGCGCTATAGACTTCTTCCATTCGATGATGAAACGCAGCGATGTGGGCGAGAACATTTTCGCGACGATAGTTATCGGCTACCAAACGTTCATCGCGCGCACCGGAAAGGTGAATCACCTGCAGTGGAACGCTCCGCAAAAACGGCAGCGCTTTAATCATTGCCTGATTGATTCCGCTCGCTCCCTGGCTGCCTCCCATCACAAGCAGCGTGGCGAGGTCCTCGCGGAGCCCGAGTTTTTGACGCGCTACTTGTCGATCCAAGCGAACCAGCTCGGTCCGGACCGGAGTACCTGTAACTTCAGTGTTGGTTTTTGGAAAAAAAGGCGCGCATTCCTTGAACCCCAGCATGACCGCGCGCACCATCCGGGCGGTCAAGCGGTTCGCTTTTCCAGGGATAGCGTTTGATTCGTGGATAAAAGTCGGAATACCGCGGATCCGACCAGCCAACACCGGTGCAGTAGAAGTAAATCCTCCCATGCCAAGAACGACCTGGGGTTTGAACGTCCGGTAGATAGATCGACAAAGCGCCAGGCTTTCATAAAAACGGCGAAGGAAACCAAAAAACGCCGGAGAAAATGGCGATGGCAATCCCACGGTGGGCAATTTTTCCACTCGGAAACTTTCGCGACCGGAGAGCGCTAGAGCGTCAATATCTTTCTCAGAGACTAACAGCATCACTTCGTGGCCGCGGTCGCGCAGCACTTCTGCCACGGCGATCCCGGGAAAAAGATGTCCGCCAGTTCCTCCGCATGCGATTACTGCATTCATAAGATCTGACTCTTCACCTCCGACTCATACCACTTATACAATCTATTGAATTCATCGGCGCTAAATACGTGGCGTTACTCGGACCCGCATGGCCACAGGTTTCTTTTGCGGCGGCTCAAGAATGCCCTGCCGATATATGTTCAGTAACAAACCGATCCCGAACATGCACGCGACCAGGTTCGAACCACCATAACTAATGAATGGCAGTGGCAATCCTTTGTTCGGCAGGAGCGACGTGGTCACACCGATGTTGACCGCGGCCTGCAGAGCGAGCAGCGAAACAACCCCACAGCCAAGGAGCAGACCGAACCGATCCTTGGCATGCAGTGCGATCATGATGCCGCAAACAATGATGACCAAGAACAAAAAGATCACGAGCAGACTGAACCGCAGACCAAGCTCTTCGCCAATAATTGGAAAAATGAAATCAGTGTGAGCGTACGGCAGATAAAGCATCTTTTGACGACCATTGCCCAGGCCGAGTCCCTCCATTCCGCCGCTACCCCAGGCAATCAATGCCTGCATCTGCTGCAAGCCAGCATCTTCCTTGTAGCTTTGCGGATGAAGAAAAGCAGCGAGCCGTCCCATGCGTTCGGAGATTCGGCTGGCAATGATCAGAAGCGCGCCAAGGCCAACGAACGATATGGTCCCGAGCCATAATGGATTCGCTCCTGCAACGAACATTACGACAAACGCGGTTGTTCCCAGGAGAGCAGTTGTTCCCAGATCGACTTCCCCCAGGACAAGTCCCGCCGGGATGCTAATGATCGCAAGCGGAAGAATAAGTCCAAAAAGGACATTGCTGCCCGCATCTTCGCGTCGCGCAAACCAGGCAGCGAGGAATACGATTGCCGCCAGCTTCGCCAGCTCCGAGGGCTGAAAAGTTACCGGGCCGAGGCCGATCCAGCGGCGCGATCCGTTAAGGCGCATTCCGATGTGCGGAAAATAGCAAAGCGCCAGAGTGACGAGCGCCAGCGCAAACCACAGCCACCATGTGCGCTGCCAAAAGTGATAATCGATCAGTGCGGCAAGAACGCAGACCGCCAGGCCAATCCCGAACCAAATCGCCTGTCGTCTTATGAAAAAATAAACGTCTCCATGACTATCGCGCGCAAACGCACTCGTGCTAAAGAGCATGACAATCCCGATAACGAGAAGTCCCAGCACGGCGAGAAAAAGAATATAGGCGCTCTTACGATGCATGGTCATGTCGAGCGCGCTTGTTGCTTTGCGTGGCGCACTTCATTTTTCTTCTCTTTGGGATTCGCTGCTTTTCCGTTCGTCGTTTTTGGCTTTGTTGTCTTGGGAATTAACAGCTTTTGGCCAATCCGTAATTTGCGCGGATCCTCGATATGGTTGAGCGCGATCAGATCGTCGTAGGAGACCTTTAGTTTTTTTGCGATCGTCACCGGATTATCGCCCTTTTTCACGACGTAAGTTTTTCCAGAAGACACAGGCTTGCCCGCCGTAGCCTTGGCAACCGAGGGCGCGTTCGGGTGCTCGTCTTTTGAAGATAATTTCGAAGGCGAATGTGAAGGTTTTGGCTCCTCGCGGGACGCGTTCTCTTTTTGCGCCGACGCAGCTTGCGGCTTGGCGCCATCAGTCTGAGTTGCTGCGCCTGCGCCCACCGCGTCAGTTGGTTTAGGCTTCGTGTCTGCGGGAGCCGCCGGAAGAAATGAACTCTCCCGGGTTTTGATCGCGTTGAACGCGATAATTCCCGACACGGCGACTATGTGCAGAAGTAAAACAATCAGCAGCGCTCGCGACAATTTCATGTTCGGCTCCGGCATTTCTTCAAAGTCCATTCCGGCAGACGCGGCCGAGGAGCGACGCGCAGTCGCAGCCCAGAGTTTGTTATGTCTCAGGAGGCGCGAGATTTTCATCGGTCGGTTTGAGGCAGAGCTTGCACGAGCGCGCGAAATTGATCGCCTCGATCGGCGTAGCTTTTGAACATGTCGAAGGACGACGTGCCTGGAGAAAAAAGAACGATTTCCCCGGGTTTTGCGCTGGCATGTGCGCGCTCGACCGCGTCGGCGAGCGAGTTCGCGATCTGGGATTTGACCGCGCCAGCCCAGGAGCGGCTGATGCTCCCGGCCATTTCGCCAATCAAAATCGTCGATCTGACCTTTTTCTTCACGAGCGATCGAAGCGGAACGAAGCTAAATCCCTTGTCCTTGCCGCCGGCGATAAGGACGATCGGCTTGCTTTGCGCGCGCAACGCCTTGTCCACTGCGTCGAGGTTGGTGGCCTTGGAATCGTTCACATAGGCGACGCCGTTGACTTCGCGTACAAATTCGCAGCGATGTGGACGCGGTTCATAAGCACAGAGCGGCGGCAACATCTCCTGGAACGACAATCCGCGCGCCATGCCGACGGCGAGGGTGGCCATCAGATTCTCGATGTTATGCAAGCCACGCAGCCTAATGTCTGCCAACCGCAGAACCGGTTCGTTGCGGTAAAGAATCGCTCCTTCTGAGACTCCGAAGTCTGCACGATTGGCGTAGGCGCTAAAGGTGATCGTGCGGGGACGGATATTAGGTATTTTTTCGATGGCATTCACGACGGCCACATCGGCATCGGTTTGATTTTCAAAAATGCGCAGCTTGGCGGCGCGATATTCCGATACCGAGCGATAACGATCGAGATGGTCCGGAGCAAAGTTGAGCCAGAGACTGATGCATGGATGAAAGGTTTGAATCGTCTCCAGTTGGAACGAGCTCACCTCCACCGTGAGCACGTCGTACGACTGCTTCTCGCGGGCCACTTCGGACAGCGGTTTCCCAATATTTCCGCAGGCAATGGTTCGTTGGCCGCAAGCATTCAACATCTGAGCGAGCAATTCGGTCGTTGTCGTTTTGCCGTTCGTGCCGGTGACTGCGATGACCGGAATTTGGCAAGAGCGCCAACCCAGTTCGAGCTCGCCGATGATGTCGATTCCGCGCGACGAGAAATTGCGCACCAGCCGGGAAGCCGGATCGATGCCCGGACTTAGAACCGCCATTTGATAAATAGACGAGTCTTCATCCGCCGCCGCCCCGCAGATTACGCGGACAGCGTGCGCCCGCAGATTGTCGACCGTTGATTTAAGTAAATTCTTCTCATCAGCACTATCGAGCACTGTAACGTGCGCGCCCTCCGACCGAAGCAGCAGCGCCGCAGCGCTCCCACTCAATCCCGCGCCAAGCACCGCAATATTCTTATTCTTGTAGCGCACGTTTTACCTCAGTTTCAGTGTCGCAAGACCAAGCAACGCGAAGACGATCGAGAGAATCCAAAACCGAACGATGACCGTGTTTTCCTTCCAGCCAGTCAATTCGAAATGATGATGAAGCGGAGACATGACGAAAATCCGTTTGCCCGTCAGTTTGAAACTCATCACCTGCAAAATCACCGAGACGGCTTCGATCACGAAAACGCCGCCTACGACAATCAAGAGCAGCTCCTGCTTGCAACAGATCGCCACGACGCCAATCGTGCCTCCGATGGACAGCGACCCGGTATCGCCCATGAAAACTTTCGCTGGAAAACAATTAAACCAGAGGAAGCCCAGACCCGCGCCGATCAGTGCAGAGCAGACGACAGTCAGTTCCCCAGCAAATGGATAAAACGGAACCTGTAAATATTCGGCAATCCTAAAATTTCCAGCCGCGTAAGAAAGCAGAGCATATGCAAATGCCACGGTGATGGTGCAACCAATTGCCAGACCATCGAGCCCGTCGGTGAGATTGACGGCATTTGAGGAACCAACGATAACGAGGAGAAAAAATACGAAGGTAAACCAGCCCATATTGGCAATGACTGGCGCTTTAACGAATGGCACGTAGAGAGAGCGGGCCTGCACTTCCAGCAGCGGACTGGTGAGAAAAACGGCCGTGACAATTAAGGCAAGAGCGATCTGAAAAAGCAGTTTGATCCGGCCGCTGATGCCTTCGGACTTCTTCTTCGTCACCTTGAGATAGTCATCAGCGAAACCGAGGGCACCGAGATAAACCATGCAAAACAGAACCAGCCAAACGAAGCGGTTATCGAGGCGCGCCCAGATAAGACTGGACACAAAGACAGAGCCGATAACCAGCACGCCACCCATGGTGGGCGTTCCTTGTTTACCACCATGCAGTTCAGCGAGGCGATGAACTTCCGCCGCTCCGCGAATCGGTTGTCCCAATTTCAGCGCAATCAGTATTCGAATAATAAAGTTTCCAAAAATCAACGTGAGCAGAAACGCCGTCACCGCCGCGGCAATGGCTCGGAACGTGACGTAAAGGAAAACGTTGAACCCGATGAACCGATCGCTCAGGTGATGGAGGAAGTACATCATGGCGATTTGGCGATTGCGGATCGCAGATTGCGGAATGCTTCAATCACTTCCTCTGTGCGCGCTAGGCGACTGCCCTTGATGAGCACGAGGTCGCCGGGCGCGGCGATCTCGGCTAATAATTCAGCGGCTTCAGCAGTTGACGCTACAGTTGAGCTATTCTCTAGCCCAGCTCGTTTTGCCGCATCTGCGATGGTCTCAGCCACATTTCCAATAGCAATCAGGTGATCGACCTTTAACGCGGCTGCGGTTTCGCCTACTTCGCTGTGTCCACGCTCCGATTCGTTGCCCAGCTCACGCATCTCGCCCAACACAGAGATCCGTTGCCCGTCAGCATCCAATTCAACTAGGGTTCGCAACGCCGCTTTCATAGAATCGGGATTTGCGTTGTAGCTGTCGTCGAGAAACTGCACGCCGCGGATTTCCTTGACTTGCAAGCGCGCTTTGCTGAGTGGAGCAGCGACAAGGCCGGCGGCGCACTCTTCCAGGGAAAGACCAAAGACACGACCGGCTGCGACGGCCAGGAGCGCGTTCTGCACCATATGCAAACCGGGCACAGGCAATTGGGCCCGGCAGCGATGAGCGCCCTCGAGAATTGTAAAATCTGTTGCGCTTCCACTCTGGTTAATCTCACTGGCGCGAATCGTGCCAGCAGTTGTTCCGGCTAAAATTACTTTGCCGCGTGTGCGAGTCGCGATCCCCTTGGTAAAAGGATCGTCAGCGTTCAAAATGACCGTTCCCTCTGCGCCAACGGCCTCTGCAAGCGCACCTTTTTCCTCCGCGATTCTTTCGCGCGATCCCATAAACTCGATATGCGCGACACCAATGTTTGTAATGATGCCGACATCGGGCTTAGCTACTTTCGCCAGCGCCGCAACTTCGCCGGGGCGATTCATTCCGATTTCCCAAACTGCGACTTCATCGCTCGACGTGGCCTCCAGAATTGTTCGAGGCAAGCCCACGTGATTATTGAAATTTCCCTGTGTTTTCGCGACTCGAAATCGGCGGTCGAGAACCGCTGCGGCGAAGTCCTTCGTGCTGGTTTTGCCGTTGCTTCCGGTAATTGCGACCACACGCAGCCTCAGTGACTTCCGGTAGTTGGCAGCTAGTTGCTGATACGCCTGCAAACTATCTTTTGCGCGAATGAGCGCGAAATTCTCGGGAACCTTTCCTTTCCAATTGGACTCGACCATCGCCCCAGCCGCGCCGGTTGTTGCGACAGCTTCTACGAAATTGTGTCCGTCGAAATTTTCACCGCGTAACGCGACGAACAGCTCGCCGCGCTTAATCGTGCGCGAATCTGTGCTGATCTTATCGATTACAACGGTTCCGTCGCCGGACGAAAGCGAGCCTCCGGCTAATTGCGCAATCCGAGAAAGCGGAAGCGGATTCATAACGCAGGAATTGGAGAACGCACGTCAGGTAACGGCGAAATCCCAAACAAAAATGTCATGATTAAAACTCCACTGGATGGTCTTCGATCGCACGTCGCGCGACTTGAATATCGTCGAACGGGATGGTGTGATCCGCGAACTCCTGGTAATTTTCGTGCCCCTTGCCCGCGATCAAAACGATGTCGTGCGGCCGTGCTAGTTCAATGGCGCGATTAATGGCCTGAGTGCGATCGACAATCTTTTCATAGTGAGTCGATCGGAATCCCTTTTCGATCTCGGCGACGATCGTGTCCGGATTCTCTTTGCGCGGGTTGTCCGACGTAATGATGGCGTAATCAGCATGACGATCCACTATCTCGGCCATCAACGGGCGTTTCTGCCGATCGCGATTCCCGCCGCAACCAAAAACCGCAATCAACCGATGCGGCTCAAGCTCACGCAGAGTCTTGAGCACATTCCCCAAGGCGTCGGGGGTATGCGCGTAATCCACGAATACTTGAAATTGTCGCTTCGCCGGAACCAATTCCAAGCGTCCCGGCACTTGCGGCGACTTGCCAAGACTAAACACAGCGTCGCGCAAATTGATTCCAAGAGCATTGGCCGCAGCCAGCGCCGCCACCGAATTTGTGACATTAAATCGGCCAATCAACGGGACGCGGACCAGGTAACTCTTGCCGCGAGCATCCAGCTGATAGGAGGTGCCGCTGGACTCAACGCGATAATTTGAAGCGCGGAACTCCGCGCGCATCCCCATTCCGTAAGTGATAACGGCTGTGCGTTTATCGATCTTGTCGAGCAGTTGTTCGCCGTAACGGTCATCGATATTCACAATTGCAACGGGTTTGCGCTTTTTCTTCTGACTCCCCAGTCCCGTGAAGAGCTTCATCTTCGATTCGAAATAGCTTTTCATGGTCCCGTGAAAGTCGAGATGGTCCTGCGTAAGATTTGTAAAGACGGCGACGTTCCACTCCAGTCCACGCGTGCGGTCCTGCGCCAGAGCATGCGAAGAGACTTCCATCGCGGCTGCCTTACAACCCGCGTTGACGATTTGGGCCAGTAGCTCCTGTAAATCGAGCGATTCAGGCGTTGTGCGAATGGCAGGCAGCACCCGCTCACCGATCTCGTAACGCACCGTTCCGATTAATCCGCAACGCAGGCCTGCATTTTCGCAAATATGTTTGATGAGAAATGTAGTCGTGGTTTTGCCATTCGTACCCGTGACTGCCGCCAGTTTTAATTTGCGCCCGGGATGCCCATAAAAGGTTGCTGCAAAATCAGCGAGCGCGGTCCGCGTGTTCTCGACAACAAGACAAGTTGCGCGCGGATTCTGTTCCTCGCGTTCGGCAACGATTACCGATGCGCCTTTTTCGATTGCCTGACCGATGAATTCGTGGCCATCTGATTTCTCACCGCGCAACGCCACGAACATGCCATTCCTTTGCACACGCCGCGAGTCATACGCGATGTTTTCCACCGTGCGATCAAGTGTCCCGATGATCTGGCGAACTGCAGTCGCGGAGAGAAGATTCTTGAGCTGCATGAGGCTTTAACATGTCCGCAACGGGACGGATTCGCAGCCGCGAACCAAGGCGTGGTGTTCAATGGTGCGCGGCATTGGTTAAGGCGATTCGTTCCGCCGGCCCAGTCTTGCGAATTCGCTCGGCCGGCGTTGTTTTTTCCACTCGCTCTACGGGAATCGCTTTGCGAATCTCCTCATGCGGCTCAAGATCTAGATAGCGGGCCGCCTTTTCCGCTACCCGGGAAAAAATTGGTCCTGCAATAAGCCCGCCATAATTAAGCTCCGGTTTGCTGGTGTGCGCATCATCGAGCACCACCAAACCGACAAACTCGGGATGGTCCGCCGGCAGATAGCCAGCGAAAGAAACAACGTACTTCCCCTGCTCGTATCCGCCTTTGGGATCGACCTTTTGCGCGGTCCCGGTTTTGCCTGCAATCGTAAAACCGGGAACGGCGGCGGCAGCAGCAGTGCCGCGATCGCTCACTACACCGCGCAGCGCATCACCGATTTCTCTGGCGGTTTCCGGAGAAATTACCTGACGCAATACTACAGGAGAAAGTGAGCTGATGGTTTTCCCTTCCGGCGTGGTAATCGATTTTATGATGCGTGGCGTGACTAGTTTGCCGCCGTTGGCAATCACCGCCATCGCCACTGTCATTTGTAACGGTGTGACTCCCACTTCGTGCCCCATCGGAATACGCGTGATCGAGATTTTGCTCCACGCTTGTGGCGGCCGAATGAGTCCACCGATTTCCCCCGGCAGCTCAATTCCGGTCCGCTCGCCAAAACCGAATCGGCGTATGTATTCGTAGAACCTTTGTTCTCCCACGCTCAGGGCGAGCTTGGCTGCGCCGATGTTGCTCGATTTGACGAGAATGTCGCGCACGCTCAGATACGAAAACGCGCGATGATCGTGCAGGGCCGCGCCGCCGAAATTCCAGAGACCGTTCTCGCAAAAGATCGTCGAATCGGGGTGGAGCTTGCGTTCATTGAGAGCAGCGGCGGCGGCAACAATCTTGAAGGTGGAGCCCGGCTCCATCATGTCGATGATGGCCCGGTTTTTCATTTCTTCAGGCTTGGCCTCGGAGCGAAGGTTTAAATCAAAATCCGGCCGATTGGCCATTGCGAGGATTTCGCCAGTCTGCGGCCGCATCAAAATAATCGTGGCTTTTTGAGGAGAATATTCCTCCATCGCAGCGTCGATCTCGTTCTCAACAATGTTCTGCAGACTAAGATCGACAGTCAGATGGACCTGATAGCCGTCGCGCGGTGGTCGCTCCTGTCCGCGATAAGGCACGATCTCCTGGCCGGCGCGATTGTGTTCGATGAAGCGAAAACCATCCTGCCCATGAAGGTATTCCTCCATCGACGCTTCCACGCCCTGGATGCCACGATGGTCGAAGTCGGTGAATCCAATGACATGGCAAAGCATCGAGCCGTTTGGGTAAACCCGAGTGGCGTCGTGCTCGAAATAAATTCCACGGAGATTAGCGGCCCGAAGTTTTTCGCGTAGCGCGCCTGCCTGCGCCTGGGGCATTTCACGTTTGACGATGATATAGCGGCGCTCGCTGCTTAACTTTTCCGCGACCTGCGTGGGCGGGAGCCCGAGTTCCTTGCTCACCAGAGCGACGATTGCTTGCCGGTTGTTAAGATGCGTGGCGTCGGCCACTACAGTTTGAACAGGAATGTTGTGCGCGAGGACTTCATTGTTCGCATCGAGGATCGTGCCGCGCTCTGCGTGGATGACTTGCTTGTAAACGTGCTTTTCAGCGGCAAGACCGGCGTATTCGTCGTGCTTGATTGCCTGCAGATAAATTAAACGAAATGAAAAAATGCTGAACAGCCCGATAAAAGCAGCGCACACCAGTACACAACGGGTTCTACTGTTTACATTCATTTCGGGCTGGAAGCGTTGGCTACAGGTTGGATCACATCGTCATCCGCTGAGCGGGCAGGCATGGTGAGCCGCACAATGTTGGCTTCCGAAATCGGCACCATTTTCAGGTAGCCTTCTTTCAAACGGCGGTGCAACGCAGAGCGCGACGTCAAGGCTGCGATTTGTGCGCTGGCTATGTCGTTTTGGGTGCGGAGAGTAGCCAGCTCGTTTTCGATCGCCTTCCTGCGGTCGCCCATATGATACAGTTGCAGCGTCAAATAAACATAGCTCAACCCGGCCAGCGCCAGAAACGCCGTCACCACAATCCATCGCGCCAGCGACGCCGCGTTTACCGTATTGCAATTTCTTCGACGCGAACGGTTCATTTAACTCTTTTCGGCCACGCGCAATTTTGCGCTGCGCGACCTGGGGTTCGTGCGCCGTTCCTCTTCTGTCGGCTCGACTGGTTTCGGCGTAATCAGTTTAAGATCGTAATCCGGGTTGCGCTGCGGCGCGGGCCACTCCGGCTTGTCCAGCCATTCCCGGCTATGATCGCGAAAGAAATTCTTCACGATCCGATCCTCCAGTGAATGAAAAGTGATCACCGCAAGGCGCCCGCCGGGCTCAAGCCGCGCAGTTAACGCTCGCAGGCCGTCCTCGAGCGCGCCAAGCTCGTCGTTTACTTCCATCCGCAGCGCTTGAAACACCTGGGTGGCGGGATGATGGCGACCGTGACGGCCGACCAGTTTTTCAATCGCGCGCGCCAGCGGCAGAGTTTCGCGAAACGGTGCAGTCTTTCGCATCTTTACAATCAGGCTTGCAATGCGCCGTGCTGCCGGCTCCTCTCCCAGTTCGCGAAACAACCGCGTCAATTGTTCCTCGCTATATTCGTTTACGATCGCGGCAGCAGTCAGTTGGGCTCGCGGATCCATGCGCATATCGAGGGGACCGTTTCGCATGAAGCTGAACCCGCGCTCCGCATTCTCGAGCTGCCGGGAAGAGACACCGAGATCAAGAAGCGCGCCCCCGATCGTGCGAATTCCAAGCTCATCGAGAACGGCGATTGCACACCGAAAATTCGCCTGTCGCACGGCGAGGCGTTCGCCGAAGCGCGCCAGTTGCTCACTGACGTGTTGTACGGCGTCAGGATCGCTGTCCAGCGCCAGAACGTTGGCCCCAGTCTCCAAAAATGCTTCGGTGTGGCCACCGCCACCACATGTGGCATCTACAATCAGCGAACCCGGCTTCGGTTCGAGTAATTCGAGCACTTCACTCTCGAGCACTGGACGGTGATATATGAATTCCTCCACTTCGGGTGCCTCCTCTTCGGCAGTGAACGGATCAACGGCCACCCACAAAGGCCGCTCAAACCAAAATGTGTTAATAACGTTTTGACCAAGCATCTGATTATAAGCCAATCACGTTCGCCACGTGCTGGTAAGTAGCTGTTTCCTCCTCGTGCGCCCGCTTCCAGCGCTGCAGATTCCAAATCTCAAAACGACCTCTCCCACCAACCAGAGCCACCTCGCCTTTCAATCCGATCTTTCGACAAAGGTCTTCGGGTAAAACAAGACGCCCCTGCCGGTCGGCGCTCGCGTGCTGCGCGCGGGAATGCAGATGGCGCAAAAAAATCCGGCGATCCCGAGCAGAAACGCCCTGGTTTGTTTCTGCAGTCGAACTCATTCTCGCAAACTCGTTCGGCGACATGACGAGCAGAAATTGATGAGTCGCCTCCGGCAAAAGAATAAATTCCTCTGCCTTGTCCCGTCGCCAACGAGAAGGAATCGTAATTCGATTCTTTTCGTCGATGGAATGCCGGAACTCTCCGGCATAGAAACGTTCGGGTGGAGAATCGTTGTCCATGTATCCAGTGGAGAATTCATCCATTTCGCTCCACTTGACCCCACTTTTAACCACCTTCCTCACGCGCGGTCAATAAAAAATTTCAGGCCGTTTGCGCCGATCCTCCTCAACCGTAAGCTCCTGGGATCATGAAATTTTTCCGAGCGGGGCTGATAATGGCTTGCGCGCTTGTTCTCTGCGGCACCAAAATCGGGCTGAGTCAGCCTCCAGAACAACCTCAGAGTGACGCCGTGCGGGTTACCGTTTCGATGCACCCCGATGGTTCACGAACGGTTTACAAATTCGACAACGCTCAGCGCAAGGCCGTCGCGACGACCACCGATCCGGATGGCAAACTCCGCGAAACGATCCGTTATGAATTGGATGATGCGGGGCGCTTTTCCAGCGGCGAAATTTCGGGACCTGATCGCCGGCTTCGATTCAAGAGCCGTTACAAGTATGACGACGCTGGGCATCTTTTGGAAGAGACTCAAAGCGCGGAAGACGGCACGCTTTTACACAAGATCGTTTACAGTTACGATGCCTCGGGCAAGCAAACCGGTTATTCCGTGTTTGACGCGTCAGGCAAACTGGTGGGTGGCAAAAGCGCCGCCAAGACCCGCCCGGCTTCGTCTCCTAAGAACCGAGAGAAAGGTTCCCGATAAGAGAACCCATTTTGGAACTTCGCCAAATGCTAACTCTTGCATTAAGCGACCAGTCCGAACGACATCCGGTTGTTCGCTTGCCACAGTCCGTAAAGAAGACTAGAAAACCGGCGTGATTGATTACATCCAAAAGGGCGGCCTGCTAATGTGGCCAGTTCTGGCGTGTAGCATTATCTCGATCGCGGTCTTTGCCGAGCGCCTTTTTTACTTACACCGTGCAACAATTCATGTGGGCGAATTCTTGAAGGGACTGTCGAATCTGATTCGGCGACGCAATTTCGCAGAGGCACTCCATGAATCGGCTGGGACGCCAGGTCCAGTAGCCAGAGTGATCCATGCAGCGATCATCCGGCACGACGCGCCTCGTGCAGAGTTGCGCGACATAGTGCAAGAAGCCGCACAACTCGAAGTGCCGAAGCTGGAACGGTTTCTCCCGGTGCTCGCTACGATAGCTTTCCTGGCTCCATTACTCGGGTTGCTGGGGACGGTCGCCGGAATGATCGATGCGTTTGCGACGATCGCTTCAAGCGGCGGCTATGCTACTGTGACTGAGCTTTCCAGCGGCGTATATAAGAGTTTGCTGACAGCTGCAGCGGGTCTGGTTGTAGCCACTCCCACTTTCGTTGCTTACAGTTACCTTTCTTCCCGCGTGAATAACATGCTCCATGACATGGAGCGGGCAGGGATCGAAATTGTCCACATGTTGACCGAGAGCCGCCCGATCAGCGGGATCATCAGCTTTCAACCACCCGATGAGACCGCACGCGAGTTCGAAGCACGCCCCGATTTATAACCAGAAAAGTTTAAGTTTTAGTTTGAAGTTTTGAGCAGTCCGCAGGCTGGCACTCAAGACTTAACACTTAAAACGCCCCGAATTTCATGAAACTCGCCCGCACAATTAATTATAACTTCGGCTGGCTGGTGCTTGTGGCGCTGGTGAACGTCGCCTTCCTTTTGGTTTTCTTCCTATTGCTGAGTTCAAATTTTATTTTGCAACAGGGGATTTCCGTTTCAATGCCGTTCTCTCGTTTTACGCTTGGCCCACAAACTAACCAGCAAATCATCAGCATCGCCGGCGGCGCAGTTCCCGCCATCTATTTCCGCGATCAGCGCGTCACCATGGAGCAACTCGGGCCATTGCTGGATGCGGCCAAGCGCGAAGGCC
The DNA here is from genome assembly GCA_035764345.1 of Candidatus Udaeobacter sp. Lineage (GTDB taxonomy): Bacteria > Verrucomicrobiota > Verrucomicrobiia > Chthoniobacterales > UBA10450 > Udaeobacter. The sequence continues at coordinate 3,781 of DASTZJ010000267.1, read as the reverse complement.
AGTCAATTATCATCAAGGCGGACCGTTCCACTTCTTACGAAACGGTTGCCGAAGTAACAAACGCTGCGCTTGAACACGGCATCACATCCGTCGCACTTGCCGCCGCGCCGCCCCGATGAACAATCTGAGTCCTGAGCTCGCAACAGAAGCGCTGCTTTTTAGTTGGGATTCACCTCGGACACGAAAAGCAGCGATCCTGGCCTTTCTGGCGCTTTCCTTTTTGGCACACGCGGTCTGCTTTTACATTTTTCAAGTGGTTTATCCACCGACAGTCGCGCTTTTACCACCGCCAGCGCGTGTCGCTTTGATCACTCCTGCATCTGAAGAGGGCCGCACGCTGCTTCGCTGGATCGACGCAGAAGATCCTGCGGTCGCTTTCACAACTCATCGTCCTCCGGAAGCAAGGCTCCGCGCTCTGCCGAAGGTCGAGCATGTTCCGTCCTATCACGCGATGGAGCCAGCTCTGAAGGAACTTCCACCCTTGCAAGTCGATTCGCGCGCCCCCGACTCTCAGCCGCCGGGCGCTGTGCCGTTCATGCGCCAAAAGAACGTTCCTGCTGCCGGGTCAATCCCAACATCTGTTTCGTTTTCAAGCGAGCTCAATGCTTTTGGGGTTGCGACATTGCCGCCGCTGAAGTTTGTTGCTTCAAACGGAGAAACGCCTGAAGCGATTCGTTTTCGCGTGGCCGTAAGCAGACTTGGAGAAATTCGGTTTTGTTTTCCTATTAACTCCTCACGGGATCCGGCGTTGGACGAACAGGCGCGTCTTTATCTCGCGCGTTGCCGTTTCCCCAGAAGCGCTCTAGGCGACGGCAAGCCCGACGCGCTTTTGACGTGGGGGACTGCGACAATCGAGTGGGGCAGCGACATTGCTCGCCCCCAGGCAAGACAGACAGGCAGCGCTACGCCGTGATTCGAGTAAGTCTCGCCGCCCTGGTCACGATTTATTTGCTGCTTTTTCTTGCGGCGGTTTTTCTCCTCTGGATAGTGGGAGAATGGAATCGCCGGCGGCGGGAGCGACGGGCTCTGCAGTATCGGCTGCGCTGCGTGATTTGCGCGTTCGAATTTGAGGATCGAACGGACGCCCTGCTTCCTCGCTGCCCGCGCTGTGGAAGTTTAAACGAACGATTTAGAATGGAGCCAATTTAACATGGGAATGTGGATAGGCCGGAATCGCAAAGCACGCGTGACTTACGGATTTGATGAAATCGCGCTGGTACCCGGGCGTGTGACAATCAATCCGAACGAAGTCGATATCGCCTTCCGGTTACCGCGCAGAGAAGCGGAGCCGCTCGAATTGAAAATTCCCATCCTTGCCAGCGCCATGGACGGAGTTGTCGATGTTCGTTTCGCCATCGCCATGAACAAATTGGGCGGGTTGGCCGTTTTGAATCTCGAAGGCGTGCAGACGCGTTACAAGAATCCGCAGGAAGTTCTGCAAAAAATCGTCGACGCGGATAAATCCGAGATCACAGCGCTGCTGCAACGAATTTACCAGGAACCCGTTCAGGAAGATCTAATCGCGGCGCGTGTGCGCCAGATCAAAGACGGCGGTGTATTAGCCGCGGTCAGTTCCATTCCTCAGCGCGCCGCTGAATTCGGCATGATCGCACAGGACGCTGGCGCGGACGTTTTCGTTGTCCAAAGCACGGTTTCGACCGTTCGACACATTTCGTCGGAGTACAAGTCACTTGATCTGGAGAAGTTTTGCCGTGAGATGCGCATTCCTGTGATCGTCGGAAACACGGTCGGTTATGAGGTGAGTTTGGAAATCATGGAGTGCGGGCCGGCTGCGGTTTTGGTCGGCGTTGGACCAGGGGCAGCCTGCACTTCACGTGGTGTGCTTGGACTCGGTGTCCCGCAGGTCACTGCCACCGTCGATTGCGCGGCGGCGCGCGATGCTTACTTCAAAAAGACATCGCGCTATGTGCCGATCGTTACCGACGGAGGAATGAGCAGAGGCGGCGACGTTTGCAAGGCGCTCGCCTGCGGCGCGGACGCTGTGATGGTGGGAAGTGCATTCGCCAAAGCGTACGAAGCACCCGGCTGTGGATACCATTGGGGGATGGCCACGCCGCACGCCAACCTCCCACGAGGGACGCGCATCAAGGTGGGAGCCACCGGCTCGCTAAAACAAATCCTGTTTGGTCCGGCAGAAGTTGACGATGGCAGCCAGAATTTGGTGGGTGCGATTACTACCTGCATCGGGAACGTTGGGGCTCGAAATATTGCCGAATTTCAGCAAACGGAGATCATCATCGCGCCTTCTATCAAGACGGAAGGGAAGCTCTTTCAAGCAGTTCAAAGCGTTGGAATGGGAACGAGCTGACGTTCTAACGTTTCAACGGTTCACGCTTTAACGATTCATCGCCATGACCGATCGCAGAGTTGTTATCACTGGCCTAGGCGTCGTCACGCCCGTCGGCAACGACGTGGAGACGTTCTGGTCCAACCTTAAGGACGGGGTCAGCGGCATCCATACCATCGATGCATTCGACACGACGGCGTACGATTGCAAAATCGGGGGCCAAATCCGCGACTTCGATCCGAAGCGATTCTTCAAAAATCCGAAGGACGTTCGCCGCACCGATCGATTTTCGCAGCTTGCGATGGCAGCAGCAAAAATGGCTCTCGAGGACAGCGGGATTGATGTGGCGAACCTGAAACAGCGAGACCGTTTCGGTGTCCTCGTCAGCAGCGGAATCGGCGGACTGAAAACACTTCAGGATCAATTAACAATCCTTTTGACCAAGGGACCCTCCCGGACTTCGCCGTTCACGATTCCAATGCTGCTCAGCAACATGGCAAGCGGCCTCATCTCGATGGAGTTCGACCTGCACGGGCCTAACATGTGTATCGTTACCGCCTGCGCGACGTCAAACAACGCGATCGGCGAATCCTGGCGAATCATTAAATTTGGCGATGCCGACATTTTCCTTGCCGGCGGCTCAGAGGCGTCCGTCGTTGAGATTGGTCTCGCTGGATTTTCTGCCATGAAAGCGTTGAGCACGCGCAATGACGAACCCGAACGCGCGTCGCGACCGTTTGATCGCGACCGAGATGGCTTTGTTGTCAGCGAAGGCGCAGGAATCGTGGTAGTCGAGGAATTGGAACATGCGAAGGCGCGAGGCGCGAGGATTTACTGTGAGGTCACAGGATACGGTCTTTCTGCCGACGCTTATCACATGACAGCTCCGCCGCCAGATGGCGAAGGTGCTGCGCGTGCCATGCAACTGGCGTTAGATCATGCGCGTCTATCGCCTGCTCAGGTCGATTACATCAATGCACATGCTACCTCGACTGATATAGGCGACATTTGCGAGACACGCGCGATCAAACAGGTGTTTGGAGACCATGCCTATAAGGTCGCGATCAGCTCAACCAAATCGATGACTGGCCACTTGTTAGGCGGCGCCGGCGGAATCGAAATGGCAGCTTGCGCGCTCGCTATCCGCGATTCCGTCATTCCGCCAACAATCAATCTGGAAAATCCTGGCGAAGAATGCGACCTCGATTACACGCCCAACGTCGCACGCGAAAAGAAGGTGCGAGTTGCTTTAAATAACTCGTTCGGTTTCGGTGGCCACAATGCGACTCTCGTTGCCGCAGCGTTTGAAAAATAAGGCAGCAGTCGCTGCGTGACATGCGATTGGCGTCGTCCTGACCAATCGCTTTGACTATTCACTCGGCAGCGGTCACTATTTACTCCCGAACACTTTCGAAGTTCACTATCGAATGCGGGCATAGCTTAATGGTAAAGTTCCAGCCTTCCAAGCTGGCC
>DASTZJ010000266.1:0-2922 GCA_035764345.1 Candidatus Udaeobacter sp. | reverse complement strand
GCGCTCGATACCGGTAATAGCAAACGTATTGATTATCGTCCGGAGCAGCGATTTCCAATGTGCAGCACGTTCAAATTTCTCGCCGCCGCGGCCGTGTTGAAGCGCGTCGATGAAAAACAGGAGAAACTGGAACGGTTCGTGCCTTACGACGCGAAGGACATCCTGGAATATGCGCCAGTAACAAAAGAACATCTCAAAGAGGGCGGGATGACCCTGCGTGCGTTGTGCGCGGCCGCGATCGAACAGAGCGATAATACAGCCGGCAATCTCCTCTTGGATGCCATTGGCGGGCCCGCGGGCCTAACGAATTTTGTGCGCAGCCTCGGCGATAGGGTGACGCGCCTCGATCGGATTGAGCCGGAATTGAACAGCGCCATTCCCGACGACGAGCGCGATACAACAACGCCTGAGGCGATTTGTTCGGACATGCAGACGCTATTGCTCGGCGACGCTTTATCACAAGCATCGCGTCTTCAGCTCGAAGATTGGTTACAGCGCAATGAAACTGGAGGACCGATGATTCGCGCCAGAGTCCCTAAAACATGGATCGTTGGCGACAAGACCGGGCGCGGGTCGAACGGCGCGATGAATGATATCGCCATCTTGCGTCCACCTGATCGCGCACCGATTCTTCTGGCCATTTAGTAGGATCAACGGCGACCGCGAATGATCAAGCAGCAGCCATCGCCGAGGTGGCAAAAATTATCGCTGAATCGATGTAACCAAAAGACATCGCCAGCGACGGTCGGAATTTGACGCCTGAATTTCGTCGATGCGCATTCGAAGGGGTGCGCTCAGTTTGCGTCATGAAAACATCAACATTTCAAATTGTTCCACTTCCTACCGAAGTCGCAGAGGAAGCTCGACACATAGCAGAGTCTGGGGCCGCGGACCACGCTGTCATCGAAGTGGATTCTGCGACTGGTTATCCGTGCCGACACTGTCTGAGTTGGGCACACCCTGGCGATCACGTCCTTCTGTTCCCATACGCTTCGATTCCGCCCGGTCATCCGTATTCCGAGACCGGGCCGATTTTTGTTCACGCTGCGCCCTGCCAACGCTACGGCGCGACTGGAGAATATCCGGCCGATTTTCGCAATGGCCGCGTGTTCCGCGCTTACGATGCAGATTACAACATGATCGATGCCAAGGTCGCGAACCGGAGCGATCCTGAAGCAGTGATTGAAAAGCTGCTGCAAAATCCGAAAACTGCATTCGTAGACGCGCGCAGCGTTACTCGCGGTTGCTTTACATTCCGAATCCAGCGCGCGTGAGGAGTAATGTACAATTCGTTGCCCGAATTTCGTCGATGCGTCAATGCACGCGAGCGCTTAATTTGGTAACATGAAAACCATGGAACTTCTTCCGCCAACCGAAACGATGTATCGCGCATTGGTAAATCGCGACGCGAGTTTTGAAGGCATATTTTTTGTCGGAGTGCGAACGACGGGAATTTTCTGCCGGCCGACCTGCGCGGCGAAAAAGCCGGCGCCGGAGAATGTCGATTTCTTCGCGACATCGAGTGAAGCCTTGGAGAACGGTTATCGTCCCTGCTTTCGCTGCCATCCCATGGACCCGAATCACCGCCCACCCAAACTGATTGAGCGCCTCCGTACGGAGGTTGAGCGCGCACCGGGCGGACGGCTCACAGACAAGGAACTGGCAGCGCTGGCGATCGATCCTTCTACGGCGCGCCGTCAATTCAAACGGCATTACGGAATGACGTTTCAAGCTTATCATCGCGCACGCCGGATAGGTCTTGCTTTGAGCCAGGTGCGCCAAGGCGGCCGCGTGGACAAAGCGCGAAACGGGAGCGGTTTTGAATCTGAGAGCGGTTTTCGAGAAGCGTTCACGAAAGTTTTTGGCGAATCGCCAACTAATGCGAAGGCGCGCGCACCCCTGTTTGCGGAGCGAATCGACACGCCGCTCGGACCCATGATTGCCGTCGCTGACGACGAAGGTCTGCGACTGCTTGAGTTTATCGATCGCCGCGCAACCGAAACCGAGCTATCAACTTTGCGAAAACGATTGCGAACGAATGTGGTGCCGGGAAAACATCGACATCTGGAAGCGGTTCGCTCGCAATTGACGAATTACTTCTCGGGTGAAAACCTGAAGTTCGATGTTCCCCTGGCACCGGTTGGTTCGGCGTTTCAACTACGGGCCTGGAAAATCTTGCAGTCAATTCCCGTAGGGGAAACACGCTCGTATTCCTGGATGGCTAGACGCCTGGGAGATGAAAACGCACGTCGGGCGGTTGGCCGCGCGAACGGCACGAACATGATCTGCATTATCATTCCGTGTCATCGCGTGATCCGCGCAGATGGCACGCTTTGCGGATACGGCGGCGGTTTGTGGCGCAAGAAATGGTTATTAGACCACGAGCGCCGCTGCACTGCGAACTGATCAGTCAACCGTAATCAGTGATCGGTTGATGCTAGCGTTCGTCACAGCATTCTGAGCACGGATCACTTCCTGAAGACGCAATGCCCATTCCCAAAGTCATTGCTGGTGTTGTCTTCAACATCGCGCTTTACGCTCTCCTGCTCTTTGTGCCGGCCGGTACGTTGCACTGGTGGCGGGCATGGGTGTTCCTGGCCGTTACCGTGGCCGTGATGGCCGCGGCCGTCTTCAGCATTTTGCCTGATAACGCTGACCTGTTCTCCCAGCGGGCCAAGGGGATCATACAAAAAGGACAGCCTTTGTGGGACAGGGTTCTCGTAATTCTGCTGGTTGTCTCATATGTAGGGCAAATCGTCTTTATTCCCCTGGATATGTTCCGGTTCCACCTTGTGCCAAAACCCAGCGGGCTCGTTTCACTTTTCGGGCTTGCGCTCTATGTCGTGGGCTGGTGGATCATGACTCTCGCGATGAAAGTCAACCCGTTTGCCGTGCCAGTCGTTAGGCTCCAGGAAGAAAGAC
>DASTZJ010000265.1:0-8208 GCA_035764345.1 Candidatus Udaeobacter sp. | reverse complement strand
CGCGACACCGGTCCACCGACCCCAATCTCCTCCCCTGATTGATGCATGCCGAAAGACTTTTACAGAAGGCAGCGAAGAAAACGAATGTTGTAATTGGATTTGTGAATCATTGGCTAAACGCATGGCTCTGTAACCACTAATGGACACGAATTTCGCTCCTTTCCATTAGCGTCCATCGTGTGAATTCGTGGTTAGCTTTCCGGATTTACCGGGAAATGTTTGTTCTTGAGATGCTCGGGGACCTGCCTGGTTTGTTCCATCTCGATTCTTTCGGTCGCGGCATTCAGCTCATCGTACGCTTCCCGACTCTTCGCGGCGCGGCACATGTAAGCGGTGGCGTGCGCCAAAGGAATTCGAGCTTCGGGCATGCCGACAAACTCCACCGCTTGTTGCGTCGCGATCGCGAGCCGCAGCGCTTCCGGGTCGGCAAGACCGATGTCCTCGCTGGCGAAAATGACGATGCGCCGCGCGATGAACCGGAAATCTTCGCCAGCATGCAGCATTTTCGCGAGCCAATACATCGCGCCTTTTCCGTCTGATGCGCGCATGCTTTTAATGAACGCACTGATCGTGTCGTAATGCGCGTCGCCAGCGCGGTCGTAAACCACCGCTTTTTGCTGAATGCTTTCTTCGGCTGCTTGAAGCGTAAAATGAATTGCGCCGTTATTTCCCTTTGGCGGCGTGGTGAGGACCCCGATCTCTAGCGCGTTTAAACATTTGCGCGCGTCGCCGTCGCTGAGCTTAGCGAGATGCCGACGAGCGTCCTTGTCTATTTTCACGTTGTAATTTCCAAGTCCGCGATCTTTGTCGGCCAATGCACGATCGATCAACACTTCGAGTTGTTCGACACTGAGCGGTTCAAGTCGAAAAATCTGCGAACGCGACACGAGCGCGCTGTTTACGTAAAAGAACGGATTGTAAGTAGTCGCGCCGATGAGGCGGAGAGTCCCTGCCTCAACGTCGGGCAAGAGAATGTCTTGTTGTGCCTTGTTAAAATGATGAATCTCGTCGATGAACAGAATCGTCTTTTGCCCGGAGGTTCGGAGTCGATTCGCAGCGGCGGCGATAACACGGCGCATCTCAGCGACATTGCTCTCCACGCCGCTGATCCGAATGAATTTTGCGTGCGTCATCTCCGCAATGATTCGGGCCAGTGTAGTCTTGCCGCTGCCGGGCGGTCCGGAGAAAATTACTGAAGGCAATCGATCGGCTTCAATAGCACGGCGCAACAGTTTGCCAGGCCCGAGAATGTGCTGCTGGCCGACAAGTTCATCGAGTGAGCGCGGTCGCATCCGCGTGGCAAGCGGCGCGCTATCGGCGCGCTCAAGTTCAACATCTTCCTCGTCTTGGAAAAGGTCCTGCACGAGGGAAATTACGGCGCTCGGGTCAGGCAGGCAATCCTGCGTCACGCGGGTTGCTTACGTCACGATCTTGAGATAGCGCGATGCGCCAGCTAAACTCGAAGGCGCGAGCATGAAACGCATTCTTGTTCCGATCGATTTTTCCGATGTAACACCGCCGGTGATCGATCTCGCCCGACAACTGGCTAAGGCTCTCGCCGCGGAGATCCATCTTGTCCACGTAAAAGAACTCACTGCAGCAGCAGCGCCGGGCACGCTCGGTTACGGGCTTGCGGGGATGCCTGAGCTTGCGCCGATGGCGGGCGTGCCAGTTCCGGGATTTGAACCGATGGCGGAAGCAGTCTCAAAGGATGAAGGCCAGAAATCGAAGCTCGCCAAATGGCAAGAAGAGATAACTCAGGGCGGTGTCACGGTTAGTTTACACGAGCGGACCGGAGCGGTGGCCGAAGAAATTTTGAATCAGGCCGATGAGCTTAATGCCGATCTGATTGTGATGGGTACACACGGACACGGCGCGATGTACAACTTGCTGGTAGGAAGCGCCACTAAAGCTGTGTTGAAACACACCACTTGTCCTGTGCTCCTCGTGCCAGGTCCCAAATCTTCATGAACAGGTCTTAACTTCATGAACAGGTCTTAAGACTTTAGTGATTGCAGTTCGCGTTTGCGGCTTGCCTTGCTAAGGCTGGATAAGCGAAAAGCCGAAGGATGAAATTCCTGAACGCGCCGCGTCAGCCATTTGTTGGTTTGTCGCTCATGGCTGCGATAGGAATTATCATCGCAGACGTCTTTCCTCTTCCTGGCGCCGCCTTGTTCGTGGTGACAATCGTCCTGGCGACCTGCATTGTCATAGTCGCGTGGCGACCCGTACTGCTCGCGACTTACGCGATCGTTGGAATTGGCTTTTTTCTGCTACACAACCTTCAGACGAGCAACACGGAAGGCCAGCAACTTGCTGATGAACTCGGCAGCCGACCGCGAGTCGCAACAGTAACCGGGTGCATCATTAGTGAGCCAAAGGTCGCGCCCAGCGGATTTGCGACCTTTCTGCTAAAGCTCAAGTCAATTGAATTCGGAGGTCAGAAGCAATCCACGCGCGCCGTCTGGCAGGTTCGTTGGAAAGGCACTCCGGAATTTGGGGATGAGCTAAAGCTCTTTGGAATCGCAGAAGTCATCGCGCCGCCGCGAAATCCCGGCGAATTTGATATGCGCTCCTATCTGGCTCGTCATGACGTCCGTCGGATGCTCTTTGTTCGCTATCCGGAGGACGGCCTTCTCATTCGCCACGGCGGCGGCAACCCGATTCTACGCCTGGCGCAGAGGTCACGCGCGTGGATGCAAAACGCACTTGGCAGGGGATTGGAGAACGCGCCTGAGGTGCAAAATTTTCTCAGTGGAATCGTGCTTGGCCTCAGACACCAAACATCCGAAGACATCGAGGAACCATTTCAACAAACCGGCACGCTTCACCTCTTCGCTGTCGCAGGTTTGCACGTCGGAATTGTCGCCGCGCTGTTGTGGATGCTGGCAATGGTCGCGCGGCTCTCACGCAAATGGGCGGCCGCGCTCATCATACCCCTACTTCTTTTTTACGCTGCAGTGACGGGACTGCACGTTTCAAGTGTGCGCGCGGCGGTCATGAGCTCGATTTTGTTGGGCGGTTTGTTTTTCGAACGAAAAGTTTTCGTGCTGAACAGCCTTGCCGCGGCGGCCTTCTTTCTCCTCTGCTGGAACACGAATGAACTTTTTTCGACAGGCTTTCAGCTCTCCTTCGCAGTCGTGGGCGCCATCATCTTGTTCGCCGATCCTCTCTCTGGATTTTTGCAGCGCTGGACCGCTCCCGATCCCTTCCTGCCACAAAGCCTGTTGCACGGCCCGCGGCGTTGGATGCATACGAGCTTCAAATGGCTCTGTGACGGGGCCGGTGTTTCTCTCGCGGCCTGGGTCGGTTCATTGCCACTGGTGCTTTGGTATTTTTACATCGTCACGCCGATCTCTTTACTGGCGAACCTGATCGTCGTGCCGATTGCTTTCTTCATTCTCGCGATCGCGCTTCTGTCTCTTCTTTCGACGCCGCTTCTGCCCGGGGTCGCTGTGATTTTCAATAACGCCGACTGGCTTTTGGCAAAGCTTGTTTTGGGGATCGTGCAGGTCCTCGCGCACGTTCCCGGTGGCCATTTTTATGTCGAACATCCACATTGGCCCGACAAGCTCATTGCAAAGATTACGGTCCTGGATGTCGGCGCTGGAGCGGCTGTTGACTTGCAAACGGGAAGCGCAAACTGGTTGTTCGACTGCGGGAATGACCGAACTTATCAGCGTGTGGTCCGTGAGTATTTGCATTGGGATGGTGTGAACCGGCTTTCCGGCTTGTTGCTCACTCACGGCGACGCGCTTCATCTGGGTGGCACGGCGCAATTACTGGACGATTTTCCTCGGATCCGTGTCGTGGATAATGCGGCACCGGACCACTCAGTTTCTCATAGAAAACTGCAACGTCTGTTTCGAGATCGCCGAATCAAACTGGACGATCCGGCAGCGGGAGACAGTTTCCTTCTGTCGAAGAACGTGACTGCGCAGGTCCTGTTCCCTCCACGCAACTTCAGTTCGCCGATTGCTGATGATCAGGCGTACGTTGTTCACTTGTTGGTGGCGCCGGCGACCTGGGTCTTGTTCATGTCGGACAGCGGCATCAAGACGGAACAGGCATTGTTGGCCAGCCGTTTGAATCTCCAGAGCGACATCATCATTAAAGGTCAGCATCATTCCGGAGAGTCCGGCTCCGACGCATTTCTCGACGCCACCCGGCCCCGCCTGATCATTGCCACCTCGCGCGACTTCCCAAGCTACGAGCGAATCAGCGACGCCTGGGCAGAGAATTTGCGAAAACGCGGCATCAAACTCTTTCGCCAGGATGAAACCGGCGCAGTAACACTGCGCTTTAGACACAATGGATGGGAAGCGCAAAGCTATTTTACTGGCGAAGCTTTTCGCAGTGCCAACCAGTGAATCGGCGCGCCTTGCTGCCGGAAAATGAGCCCAAATTTGCTCTGCGGCAGATCGACATCAGCGTCACCGATTGCAAAACCGGGATTTGATTCGGCGAGCTCTTTGATTTTTCCAAAGTAGTCAAGATCATCTGTCGCAATGTAAAAGCTCCCATTTTTCTGGAGCGCGCCATGAATCGAGCGTAGGAAATCCGGCGTCACGATACGGCGCCGATAATGGCGGCGTTTTGGCCAGGGATCTGGAAACAACAAATAAAATGTTTCCACGGATTCGGCCGGCAACAGATAACGCACCGCATACGAACTTTCCATCCGCAACAGCCGCACATTATCCAGTGTGGCGGCTTTACGCGCCGAAGTGCGCACTCGATTGAGCAGCCGTTCGATCCCCAGAAAATTCTTGTCCGGCATCCGCTGCGCCATCGCGCAAAGAAACGAACCATCGCCGCACCCAAGATCGACGTGCAAAGGCGCTTTGCGCCCAAAAATTTTCTTGAGATCGAGGCGATCGGTTAGCGAATCGACTGCAATTAACCTGGAAGCCATCTCATAAATATGCGCTGCTGTAGCCACGGCGCTGTGTCGCCGCGCCCACAGGCAATCGAAACCGGCCAACCGCCTCGACATCAGCGAGGCGGCTACAACACTTATGAGAAGGCTTTTGAAAGGGACGTGCCTGCGGTGAGCTAAGCTACCCTCACCCGCAGGCACGCTGAGGAGAAATCAGGTTGTGATTTTACCGTCAGAAGCCCTAAAGGCTGAACCCGTTTATGACGACCACGCTGTTGATGGCAAGCAAAAAATTGGGCCGAGTTATTCACAACGCGCCGATTGAGAAGTTGTCTAAGATCGACACTATGAAGCGAATCTTTCTTCTCGTGCTCGGTTCCGCGGCGATTGCCGCGGGCATTATCACAAGCAGCCAGGCACAAAATCCTTCTCCTGCAGAAACCAGAACCGCGATCTTTGCGGGCGGCTGCTTTTGGTGCATTCAACCGGCGTTTGATAAGGCAAAAGGCGTTATCAAGAGCGTCGTGGGTTATTGCGGCGGAACAGAACCGAACCCGACTTACGAACTTGTTTCGTCCGAAAAGACCGGCTACCGCGAATCGCTCCAAATCACTTATGATCCGGCGAACATCTCCTATGATCAGTTGCTCGATATTTATTGGCGACAAATCGATCCGACCCAGGCGGACGGACAGTTCACTGACATCGGACCGAGTTACCGCGCCGCGATTTTTTACGGCAACGATGAGGAGAAGAAAACCGCGAAGGCTTCAAAAGAGAAGCTGGTACGCTCAGGGAAATTCAACAAGCCAATCGTGACGGAGATTCTGCCGGCGATGAAATTTTATCCGGCTGAGGCATACCACCAGAAATACTACCAGCAGAACCCGGAACACTTTGAAGCATTTGAGGAGGGGTCAGGGCGAGTTTCGTTTAAAAAGAAGGCCTGGGGACAATAAGCGCTCGCGTGGCCCTCGTGCCAAAGCGACGCGAGGACGCGTACGCACTTCGAAAGCTTCCGCGAAACCGGAAACGCGTCTGATTGAATTTCGCACGAAGTGCTTTTGGAGTGCGATGCGCCATCGCATCGCTTCAATCAAAACTATTATCCGCACGTCGATAAGGGACGATCACAGATCGCTGTTACGCATCAACAATTCGGACGCCTTCGGTCGCAGTTCGTTTGGCGTAAAGATCGCTCAGGCGCTCTGTCATCGGGCCGACTTTGCCATCGCCAATTTGGCGATTGTCCAGCTGAATGACCGCGGCCAGTTCACCCATTGTTCCCGTGCAAAACATTTCATTGGCGCCGTAAACATCGACGACCGACAGGTCAGTCTCGACGCAACGAATTTTTTCCGCTGCACAGATCTCGATCACCGTCGCCCGAGTAATTCCCTCCGGGCACGCCAACAAACGACTGGTCGCAAGATCGCCATTGCGGACGATGAAGACGTGCGTGGCGTTTGTTTCCGCGAGAAAACCACGCGTATCGAGCATCAAGGCGTCGTCCGCGCCAGCGTTGTTTGCTTCGATCTTTGCCAAAATCGAATTCAGCAGATTCGCGTGATGAATTCGCGCGTCGAGAACCTCACGCGGCGGACGCCGGATTTTGCTCGTAATCAAGGTCAGACCCGTTTTCGCGTAAACTGGCGCCTTGTGTTCAGCGAGCACGATCAACGTTGGCTCGCTCTGATTCAGACGTGGATCCATTCCGGAAGTAATTTTTACACCGCGGGTAAGTGTGAGGCGGATATGCACGCCATCACTCATCTTGTTTGCCGCGAGCGCGCGTTTGATCTCCTCGATGATTTTTTCGCGCGACGGAATTTCGGCAAATGACAGAGCGCGCGCCGAACGCTCCAGCCGGTCGAGATGCTCGTGGAGTTTGAAAATCCGGCCCTTGTACAACCGCAATCCTTCCCAGACCGCATCGCCGCCCTGCACAGCGGAATCAAACGGACTGATCCCTGCCTTATCGCGATGCAAAAGCTGACCGTTAATATTAACGATCAGATTGCGATTTCGCTCATCGAATTTCTGAAGCATCGGTTCAACCGCAGATTACGCTGATAAAACGGACTGTTTTGTTGTAGCGGCGTTTGTGTCAAACGTCGGCGAAATCAAGGAGGCGCTTGGCACAAGCACCTCTACAACTATTCGCGAAGTCCGCGCAACTCCCCCTTCAATGCAATCGATGTTTATGCAGTCGTTCATAACAGTCGCAACAGCGCTCGTAAATTTCCTGCAAATGCGCGGGTACTTTGGCTTCGCTCGGACGATATGGTTGAAACGATGTCGTCTTTGCCACTTCACCGTACCAATGCCTCGCCCAGATCCCGTCGGTTTCACGCAATCCTGGCGGCCACGAGAGCATCGATTCGCTGAAGTCGACGCCGACTGCCTCGCAAAGCAGGCGCAACATTCGTTCCGGATTTTCCAGCACGTCCTTTGCATCGAGAACCGGAGGAATCGAGCTCGTGCGAATGCGCACGAAATCAAAAATCTCCGCTTGCTGCATAAAGCCCAAGTCCGGCAGCACTGGGTCCTCTCGCTTTTTGATGTATGAAGCGATCACCTCGCGCGGGTCGCGAATTAGAAAGCAGTTCGTAACTGCGCTAAGCCATTCACGACTTACTTCTGGCAAAAGATGATGCGCCATTTGTTTTTGGAAAAAAATCCGTTTGCCGTTCGGGATCGGCCCGGTCAGTTGCGCGATAACTCTTCGCCAATCGGTCTCGCCAGAAGCGATCACTTCATCTGCGCCGGGATGCTTTTTGCCAGTTGCGCTTAAGTAATAAGCATAAAGCGGCTCATCGATGACAAAGGCGTCGGCCCGATTACCCCACGCGCGCATCATGGCTGTCGAAATATTTCGCGGGCCCGACCACATGGCGATGCAGACCGGTTGAATCATCGCCAAAGAATCCGCGCGGCTGAACAAATTGCCAGCCGGAATTGATTCTTTCAGGCCGCTCAGGGTCGCTCGAATGAGCGACTTAACTCTTAGTGAAAACGCCTAACAGCGGCCGACGAGACGGCGTCTTGGAGCGGAAATCGCTCACGAAACCGTTTTCGGTGCGGATCTCGACGTGACCCGCGGCGCGTTTGGCACCGTAAACCAACACAGCCCCGACTGGTGCCTGGTACGGATCAGATACCGGAAGTTTCTTGAATCCGTAGTTATTCACCAACTCTTGGCCGGCCTGTTTTGCCAGGGTTGTTTGGGGCCGGGATTTCACCACGCCAGCAGCAACGAGAGCTTCCTTCACGTAGTGCCAGCACTTGGAAAGAGAGTGTGCTCGGGCGCGCTCTTCTGCAATGGTCGC
>DASTZJ010000264.1:0-4614 GCA_035764345.1 Candidatus Udaeobacter sp. | reverse complement strand
ATTAACGCACACCGCCGCTTGAAACAAGTTGCCGATCTTACAAACGCGAGCGCGTCGTGACCGACAACGGCTCGGCCGTTTCCAGATTCTTGATCACCGTGCTGAGATAAACTGACTTCGGATAAATTGCCTTGTACTTTGTGATCTCTGCTCGGTTCAACACCTTGAATCCGTAGCGCTCGAACATTTTCTCCCCGCGCCGGCTTTCGAATGTTATGATCTGGCCGTAAACGCGTTTTTCGCCGGAGCGATAGAGATAACTCAAATATGCGCTCATGAGGGCGCGCGTGGTCGAGACCTTTCGGGCGTCCGGCAGCAAGTTGACATGAAAATGTGGCGTGCGTCGCGGCGCCGCTGGCACCTCGCGCCAACCATGTACCAGGATCCACCGAACAAAACGGCGTGAGCGTTGGTTGTAGCGAAAGTAGCGTGTCAGCGCGCGAAAAAAGAGCCAGACATTTTGGTAAAGCGCGTAGAGCTGGTTTTGCAGAGGTTTGCGCGAACCCAGAAGATAACCGCGAATTTCGCCATCAACCTCCAGAAGAAAACAGGATTCCGGTTCGTGATCGGTGTAATAGGTAGTGAGAAAATCAGCGAACAATTCTCGATCCTCGTACACGGGATCAATGGGATCGCCGAGAAATCCGGTATCGCAGCAGAGCTTTCGTACCGCTTCGCGGTCCGATCTGCGATAGCCACGAATGAGGAACGGCTTGTGGTCGTCGTCCGCCATTTAAAATCGGCGGTAGTTTGCGCGAACCTCGCGATAAATGCAAAACAGTTCCTCAAATACGCGCGGCCAGCTATAGAGTCTTTCCGTTGTGCCCGCGGCGGTCTTCCCCAAAGCTAACAATTTTTTAACGCTAAAATCTTCGATTGCGTCAGCCAGCGCATCCGGGCTGTTCTTCTGTGCCCACGATTTCTGGTCGTGACAAATAATCCCATCCATGTAACTCCCGCGAATTCCCACGACTGGTGTGCCGCACGCCTGACTTTCCAGGGCCACAAGTCCAAACGTTTCCTGAACACCCGGATGAACGAAAAGATCGGCGGCGCGATAGTAACGGGCGAGATCAATTGAGTCTGCGCAGTACGAAATCCAGGAAACGTTTCCGATGCGACGTTGCAATTTTTGCACTTTGTTTCGCTGCGGTCCGTCGCCGATAACCACGAGATGAAATTTATTCTGGTCCCGCTGGCGCAGAAGCTCGAACGCTCGAAGCAGTGTTTGTGTGTTTTTTTCCCTGGCGAGTCGCCCCGCGTAGAGAAGCAACATCTGCCCGCTGCCAACGCCTAACGACTGGCGAGTCACGGCTCTGTCATCCGGCAGAGGCTTGAAAACGCCGATGTTCACTCCGAGCCGCACCGGACGCACATTGCGCACGCCCCATTCGGAAAGCAGATCGCTCAGCGTTTCGGACGGCACCAGCGTGGCTTGAAAGCGATTGTAAAGCTTGCGCACATAAGCGCGCGTCAATTTCATGGCTCGTTGCGTACCGCGTTTGCCCAGAAATTTCGTGCCCCCGCGGAGATACGCTTCCGGGAAATGGGAGTGATAAAAACCAACCACCGGAACTCTCAGCCCGCGACCGGCGGCAATCGCTTTCCATCCGATCTGAAATGGATCGCTCGATTCGATTAGGTCAGGACGCTCGCGTTCCAGGATTTCTTCAATTGCCCGGAGATTTAGCAGCGCGCGATAACGCGAGCTTCTCGATACTAGCGGCGAGCGAATCGAATAGACGCGTGATCGCCCATTTGTTGTCACCTCCGTTTTTGCGCCGGGGATGATTAGCACATGCGCGTCGTCAAACGAATAACCGCTGATGTACGCAATTTTTTCGTGAACATACCGTTTTACGCCTCCACTTAGCGGAGAGTAAAACTGGGTCAGGTCGCAGATTTTCACGTTTTTGTCATGCTGAGCGAAGTAGAAGCATCTCTAATTGCTGGCTGCCCCCCGGCGCGGGAAAGTTAGAGATTCCTCAACTCCGCCCGAATGACAAGAAAAAGACGACGATTGCGCGACATGCAATCAAGAGGGTGATTCCAGCTCGCTCAAGTACTTCTCTGCGTCCATGGCTGCCGCGCAGCCCGAGCCGGCCGCCGTTACCGCCTGCTTGTAAACGCGATCGGCCACGTCGCCCGCTACAAACACACCGGGGTGTCTGCTCTCGACCAGGTTCTTCGTAATCAAATAACCGTCCGAATCCATGTCGAGCTTGCTTCGATACGCCTTGGTGTTGGGGTCGTGACCAATTGCCACAAACACACACGCAACGGCTAATTCCCGCTCTTCATTCGTCTTTACGTTGCGCAAGCGCACGGCGCGCATCTCGCCCTTTTCGTCGGCGATATACTCCGTTACGACGGTGTCCCATATCGGCTCGATCTTCTTGTTCGCAAATACGCGGTCCTGCATGATTTTGGAAGCCCGCATCTTATCGCGTCGATGAATCAAATAGACCTTTGAAGCAAAGCGGGTGAGGAACAATGATTCCTCTGCCGCAGAATCGCCTCCGCCAACGACGCAAACCGGCACGTTCTTGTAAAATGCGCCATCACACGTGGCGCATGAAGTCAGTCCGTGACCGATCAGTTTCTGTTCATTCTCAAGTCCCAGATACCGCGCCGAAGCTCCACTGGCGATAATAAGCGCTTCCGTGTCCAACCATTCATCGTCGGCTCTGATCCGAACGTGCCGATTGCTGGCATCGAAATCGGTCACCTCGGCATACGAAAATCGGGCGCCAAACTTCTCGGCTTGTTTGTGCATGTTCAGGATGAGCTGAGGTCCATCGATTCCCTCCGGGAAGCCGGGATAATTTTCAACGAGCGTAGTGGTCGAGAGTTGTCCGCCGGGCTGGCGACCTTCCAGCACCAACGGGCTCAGATTCGCGCGAGCCGCGTAAATTGCCGCTGTCAATCCGGCGCAGCCACTTCCAACAATGATCAGTCTTTCCATCAATAAAACTTAGCACACAGCGCAAGTTGTTCCCGGGTGGAGCGCGTCGTCATCAAAGCCTAGAAAACCATCGCAGCGAAGCCACTGAGGACGCCAGATGTGTGGCGACCCGGCAAGCTACGCCGCCACATGCACGCCAATCTCATGCAAGCCCGCTACGCCGGAAAATGGGCCTCTATCTTCTTCCCATTCCTGCACGTCGCTTTCACCGTCGGTGGCCCGGACGACGAGCGTGTAATCTCCTGCTGCATCTGGCATCCATTCGGTTTTCCACAGCGACCACGCCAGATCGCCGCCGGAATAATAGATTTCAGCGTCGCGCCACGATTTGCCGCCGTCGCTGCTTAATTCCACGCGAGAGACGCCGCGGTCACCACCGTAGGCGATCCCCTTCACTTCAATCGGCCCGTTCAATTTGCCTAACGCAAACGACGACCAGGGATCTGGCACGTCAATTCTCGATCTCGTAGGCGTGATGAAATCGGGGCCCCAGCCTTGTGCCTCATAAAATCCCTTCGCGTTCGCGTCGGTCACTTCGATTCGGGTGAGCCATTTCACATGTTTTTCGCCAAAATAACCCGGGACGATGAGGCGCAACGGGTAACCATGGCGATCAGGCAACTCCGCGCCGTTCATTTCATAAGCAAGCAACGTGGTCGGTTCCAGCGCCTTCGCGAGCGGAATCGTATCGGCGTAATTATCAACACCATGAAAGCGTACGCGTGCGGCGCCAGACAGCAGAACCGCCCGGTCGAGAACGTCCCGCAACGGAAAACCCTTCCAGACAGCGTTGCTGATCAGGCCCGCATCCAAACCATTGCTAATACACATCAGCGTTGTTTCCTGCTCCTTCATTTCGAATCCCATTAGGTCGTCGAAACGCCACGTAGCTGCGTTCTTCACAAGCCCGCCTACTTCAAGGTGCCAAAGATCTGCATCCACCCGCGGATCGACCACGTTCTTGGTCACGCAATAAAACAATTCGTTAGGCGTGATCGGCTGGACGATGCGCCCTTTGTATTGCGTGCCGTCGTAGCTAAACGTTGCAACGCGATAAAGCTTGCGAGCCAACGCGATCCCGCCGCCCGCAACTGCGACTCCGATCGTACTTAGCACAAATGCACGCCGGCCAATCGCAGGGCTAAATTCGTAGTCGCGGTTTCCGATTCTTCGTTGTGCGACAAATCGAAAACCCGTCACCAGCGTGCGCTCAAACACAAAAGCGCACAGCGCGAAACCTACGAGGGTCACCAGACGCGCAGCACCGCTGGGTAGGCCAATGTAACTCGTGCCCAAAACCGGCCAAAGCGCGACTGCAAACGCAACGATCGGCAACAAAACAAAGACCACCATGGTCCAAAGCGCTGAAGCTCGCGCGGGATTACGCCGCGAGAACAATCCAAAGATTGCTCCGCCAATTGCGCCAACGACGAGTTGACCAGCTATCGTCGATCCAACGCCGAGTTGCTTGAGGTGATTATACCCGCCGACCTTACCCATAAGGGAAAGAAACGGACCGGGCGGGATGAAAACAGAAAGACGATCGCCAATAATCACCAGCGGTGTGGCCGCGCCCAGCACGGCGAGCAACAGCATCACAGCTGTCATCACGATTCCGGCGAGCAATCCGGCAAGGAGTCCAACCAAGA
>DASTZJ010000263.1:0-3066 GCA_035764345.1 Candidatus Udaeobacter sp. | reverse complement strand
ACCGGCCGGGCTGGCCGCGGCTGTGTATGCCGCATCCGAGGGATTGTACACGGTCGTTTTGGAAAGCTATGCTCCCGGCGGACAAGCTGGTTCCTCCTCGCTAATCGAAAACTTCTTCGGGTTCCCAACCGGCGTAAGTGGCGGCGATTTAACCTGGCGCGCTCAGCTTCAGGCATATCGATTCGGCGCGAAATTTTCGACACCCGCTCAGGCTCTCTCACTGCAATACAATAGCAACGACGAATACCGCGCCTGTCTCGATATCGAAGGTTGCTCTGCCATTCTTCAAGCAAAAGCTGTTCTGATTGCTACGGGTGCGGATTACCGCCGGCTCGAGGCCGAGGGACGCGAGCAATTTGAGAACATGGGCGTTTACTACGCAGCGACAGCAATGGAAGGGCAGATTTGTCGCAACGAAACGGTTGTTGTCGTTGGCAGCGGCAACTCCGCCGGTCAGGCCGCAATGTTTCTTTCCGAGGGCGCGGCGAGGGTGCTGCTCGTCGTTCGCGGGAAAAGTATTACCAATAAAATGTCAGACTATCTTGCGCGTCGGGTACAAGCGCGCGAGAACATTGAGATCCTTTACCAGACAGAGATCCGCAAAATGTTTGGCGGGAAAAAGCTCGAACAAATCGAGCTGGAAAATACGCAGACCGGCGAACGCCGAATGGTTCGAACGCAGGCTGTTTTTTCGATGATTGGCGCACGACCATGCACGGAATGGCTGCCGCCGGAAATCGAGCGCGACGACAAAGGATTTATCAAAACCGGGACGAGCGTGGCCGGAGCACCAGCGTGGAAGGCAAACAAGCACCAACCCGGCCCACTCGAGACGAGTTTGCCGGGAATCTTTGCCGCGGGCGACGTTCGCTCCGGCTCAGTGAAACGGTGCGCTGCTGCAGTCGGCGAAGGCGGTATGGCCGTAGCCGGTGTCCAAATCAGGTTAGCTTCGTCATCTTGAATCGGGAACACCAAGCCAACACGAATAGTTAGGGAATTCGCTCCGAGGCGTTATACCAATTCCATTCCCAGGTTTTGCCGTTGTCGGTAGAAAACGCCTGGCTCCATATCGGACGATCCTTGTTTCGCGCATCCCATCGAAACATCACGATGACGGGTTTTTCCTTGAAAGTATCTTTGCAAAAGAAGTGCCCAACATTGTTTTCAAAGGAGCCCACCACGGGCGGGTCCATGACACCGGAGTTACTTGCGACCCAGTACAAGCTCCACAACCTGGTTTTCGGATTAAAGAGCCGTAGCGTGAGCCCTTCGAAATGCTTGCCCTCCTGGCCTGGCATTTCAGTGGTGGAATAAATATCCACATCAGCAGTGCCGCTGAGGATCTTCCAATTCTCATCGGACGAATCGAATTCAGTCCAATCCTTGCAGTTTTCGAGTCTCTTGTTGAGCCGGCGATTGTGCATCTTCCATTTGCCGACTAAGAAATCGAAGTCGCTCGGGGACGATGTCGCCGGCGCTGTAATCTTTAGGTCGCCTTTCTCGTCAAAACTTAATTTGGGAATCGGCAAACTGGGATCGGTCGTCAGGACCGTTGTTTGCGCCCGTGCGAAGCTACAAACGGCAAGGAACAAAATAGTGACTAAGTATTTCATAGCTGTTTTTTCCTTACTTTTGGCGGCTCGGGCTTCAAGTAAACGATGAGGCAACAGATGCAAATGCCGAGTCCAGCCAGCGGATATTTCAGCGCTACCAACGCAGCCACCCCGAAAAGGCCTAAAGTCGTGGTCGATCGGAAGCGCATGCTCCGGCGCACCGTCGATGAAACCCTCTCAAGTGGACTTCGGTCAATGAGCTCCCGGATCAAGCATATGTAAGTCACGTTCACCAGGAAGAAAACCGCCGCATAGAAAGCAACCGGTTGCGGCGCCAATCTGCTCACGGCCATCAAAGCGGTGGAGAGCGGAAGCAGCGACACTGAAAACAGGTGCGCGAAATTGAACCATATCAGGCGAGGTGTCGCCTCGGTCGCATACCGGATCAGATGATGGTGATTGGTCCAAACAATGGCGATGAAGAGGTAGCTGACTGCGTAGCTTAGCCATGTGGGCCAGAGCAACAGGAGCGCCTTAAAGGTCGGGAGCTCCGGTGGCCGCAGTTCCAAAACCAGCACAGTAATCAGTACAGCGAACACGCCGTCGGAGAACGCGCTCAGCCGCTCCGGTGTCGCTCTGTGCAGCACGGCCATATCACTTCTTTTGCCGGCAAAACTCGCGTCAGACCAACATAAAACTGTCGGTCACGAGGTAAATGCTTCTTTGTTCACCACGTATGGCATTTGGGCCGGGTCGCCGCCGTAGTTGCCTTCCAGCACGTCGATGAGTCCCTGGACAGTGCGTCCCGCCATGCCTTTGTCGGAATCGACTGAGAGGCGCGTGATCTGCGCGCCGCTGGCGAAATGATGGAACACGCGGCAGCGATCGGCGATCTCGGGATCGAGCAGCGGCGAATCCGCTGGTAAAGGTTCTTTCTCAAAAACGTCGAGCGCCGCACCCGCGATGACTTGTTCTTTCAGCGCCTTCGCCAGGGCTTTCTCATCCACTACCGGGCCGCGCGAGCTATTTATTAAGTACGCTGTCGGCTTCATCAGCCTCAGCGTGTTCTCGTTGATCAGATGATAAGTCGGCTTGTCGGTCTCGCCTTCGCGCAATAGCGGTACGTGAATGGTTACATAATCGGCGCCGGGCAATGCCTCTTCGAACTCAACGTACTTGATCCATGTCTTTTCCTTCTGAATGCCGCGCGCGTGACGCAGGTCCATTAACTCCTGTATCGCAGCGATGAACTTGTCGTTGTGATATGCCGGATCATAGCAAAGGATGTTCATGTCGAAGCCGGCGCATTTCTTAATCATGGCCAGGCCGATGCGTCCAGTGCCGATGACGGCGATGGTTTTGCCGGTGACTTCGTCGCCGAGGAACGGCAGGAACGGATGCCATGACGGCCACTTCTGTTCGCGTACCAGGCGCTCGCTCTGCCACATTTTGCGGGCGAGCATGCCCATCATGAAAAACGCGAACTCGGCGGTCGCTTCAGTAAGCACGTCGG
>DASTZJ010000262.1:0-14973 GCA_035764345.1 Candidatus Udaeobacter sp. | reverse complement strand
TATGGTATTCCTGCAGACTGCGCACCTGAACTTTGCGCTTTTGCAGCGATCGGATTCCGTTCGCGCTCGCCAGCGCAGCGCGCACCGTCGTCATAATCGGAATTTTGGCTGCCAGCGCCGCATTGCGAATGACCACTTCGTGCTCGCGCGGAATTTTTCCGCTTGGCGTGTTGATGATGAAGTTGATGTCGCCATTTTTGATGCGGTCTAACACGTTCAGCCGTCCCTCGTGAATCTTAAAGACCTTGGTCACTCTGATTTTCGCTTTCGTTAACGCTTCTGCAGTTCCGCTCGTCGAAATGATTTCAAAGCCGAGCTTAACAAACTCGCGCGCGACCGGGATCACCGCTTCCTTATCAGTGTCTTTGACGCTGATGAAAACTTTTCCTTTTTTTGGCAATGGCGGTGGCGCAGCCATCTGGGATTTTGCATAAGCCAGGCCAAGATCGACATCCATGCCCATTACTTCACCGGTCGACTTCATCTCCGGACCGAGGGAAATGTCCAAGCCTTCGTAGCGTAGAAACGGGAACACCGCTTCTTTCACGGAGAAATGTTTCGGCACGACTTCCTTAGAGAAGCCGAGCTCGCGTAATGATTTTCCAGCCATCACTTTGGCAGCGAGTTTTGCCAGTGGAACACCGATTGCCTTGCTGACAAATGGAACCGTGCGCGACGCGCGCGGATTTACTTCCAGGATGTAAACGTCATCGCCCTTCACGGCGAATTGCACATTCATCAGACCGCGCACGTCTAACTCCCGCGCCATCGCCTTCGTTGCCGCGGAAATTTCATCGACCACTTTCTGCGACAACGAGAATGTCGGAATGACGCATGCGCTGTCGCCGCTGTGAATGCCTGCTTCCTCAATGTGCTCCATGATTGCACCGATCACAGTCGTTTCGCCGTCCGAGATGCAATCGACATCGACTTCAATCGCATCTTCCAGAAAACGATCGATCAACACCGGGCGATCAGGTGTTACCTCAATTGCGCTTGTCATATAGCGCCGAAGGTCCTCCTCATTATAGACAAGCTCCATGGCGCGCCCCCCAAGGACGAACGAAGGCCGCACCAAGACCGGATAACCAACCTTCTTCGCAATTGCGATGGCCTCATCAGTGCTAATCGCCGATCCATTTGGGGTTTGGCGCAGGCCCAGTTTGTCCAGCATGGCTGCGAACAACTGTCGATCTTCCGCGGTCTCGATGCTTTCGGGCTGTGTGCCTAGAATTGTTACGCCTGCGGCCTTCAATCCGCTCGCCAGATTCAGCGGTGTTTGACCACCAAACTGGACAAACACGCCCTCAGCTTTTTCCTGATCGCAAATGTTGAGTACGTCTTCGAGAGTGAGCGGCTCGAAGTAAAGTTTGTCGCTAGTGTCGTAATCCGTGGAAACGGTCTCCGGATTGGAGTTGACCATGATCGTTTCGAATCCGAGTTCGCGCAGAGCGAAGGCCGCGTGCACGCAGCAATAGTCGAATTCGATTCCCTGGCCGATCCGGTTCGGCCCGCCGCCGAGGATGATGACTTTGCGCTTGGCGCTATCGCGCCGCTCGTTCTCGTCGCCATACGTCGAGTAGTAATAGGGTGTGTAAGCTTCGAATTCCGCCGCACAGGTATCGACCAGCCGGTAGGTAGGCAAGATTCCTACCGACTGCCGTTTCGCGCGGATTTCAGTCCCAGTCACGCCGTTTGCGACTGCGAGTTGCCGATCCGAAAAACCGAGCTTTTTCGCGCGGAGCAATGCATCTCTTTGGATGTCAGGCTGCCAGCCTGACTCGGCGGGCAGGCTGCCAGCCTGTTCCGCTTTCACTTCTCCATCTTCCGCAACGAGCACGTCACGTCGCTCCACCACAAATTCGTTATCTCTCAAGTCCGCCTTGCGCGGATTGCGCACGATGTAATCGCGGCAGGCAGCAAGGTGAGAGTAATCGCGCACGATCGTATCGAACGTTTCCGCCATCCACAGCGATCCGGTCCGATTTAGCGACCGGTTGATTTCGTTGCTCGTGAAAGATTTCCATGTGTGCAGGATGGTGTTAAGGGAATTCGTTCCCAATGGCTTCACGATAACGTGCACATGATTCGGCATGATAACGAACGCGTCGGTCACATACCGGTCGCCGTCGGAATGATTGAGGTTCTCCCGAATGATTTTCTGCGCTTTTCGATCGCGAAGCAGACAGGACCCGTGACCCTGATCCAGCCATTGCTCACATTCTTCTTCGAATCGCCCCATATATTCGCGTGCGGTTTTCCAGTCCCAGGGGTACGGATGAAATTTAAGCCACTGCGCACGTTCTTCCCGCCATTGCGCGAGCACATCGCTCGCGATTGAGTCAGCGAGACGAAACGTAACGAAATAGGTTGCGCCCATTTGTTCCCAGTGAGGCAGGTGACGTTTGGCCATTTTGATCGGCGCGTGTGGGTCAAACCCACGGAACCGAATGTCGGCCAGCTTGGCTGACTTGGCTCGCACGTCGCCAGCTTGCTGAACGGGACTAGGGCAGGCTGGCAGCCTGCCCGGCCAGTCGGGCTGGCAGCCTGACATCCGACGCGCTTCCTGTACGATCTGCTGCACATTCCGCAAAAACCATCTGTCGATTTTCGTTAGGTCGAAGACTTCATCGATCGACATTCCATCGCGAAATGCTTGGGCGATGTAAAAAATTCGTTCCGCGTTTGGGATCGCCAGCTTCAATCGCAGCGTTTCAGGATCGACATCTTTGTCCGCCCCATCGCCGCATAAACCGAAACGTTTGATCTCCAGACTGCGCAGCGCTTTTTGCAATGCTTCCTTGAACGTCCGTCCGATCGCCATCGCTTCACCAACGCTTTTCATTCGCGTCGTAAGCGTCGCGTCCGCCTGCGGAAATTTTTCGAATGTGAAGCGCGGCACTTTCACCACGCAATAATCGATGGTGGGCTCAAAGCATGCCGGCGTTTCGCGGGTAATATCATTTCTGATTTCATCAAGCGTGTAGCCGACTGCGAGTTTTGCCGCGATTTTCGCAATCGGAAATCCGGTCGCCTTCGATGCCAGCGCGCTGGAACGCGATACGCGCGGATTCATTTCAATTACGACCATTCGGCCGTTGTCGGGATTCACTGCGAACTGAATGTTCGAACCACCGGTCTCCACGCCGATCTCGCGAATGACGGCGAACGCGGCGTCGCGCATCATCTGGTATTCCTTGTCCGTGAGTGTTTGAGCTGGCGCGACGGTGATTGAGTCGCCGGTATGCACGCCCATCGGATCGAAATTCTCGATGGAACACACAACCACGCAGTTATCCATCCGGTCGCGCATTACTTCCATCTCGAATTCCTTCCAGCCAACCAGCGATTCTTCGATCAGCACTTCGTGAACTGGCGAAAGATCGAGACCGCATGCAACGATCCCATCAAGCTCTTCGCGATTATAAGCGATACCGCCGCCGGTCCCGCCCAGGGTAAACGCCGGCCGAATGATGAGCGGGAATGTTCCGATCTCACCAACGATCCGATCGATATCGCCAAGAGAACGCGCCACACCGGAGCGCGGGACCTCGAGACCGATGCGCAACATCGCTTCCTTGAACAGTTGCCGATCTTCGCCTTTTGCGATGGCCTGAGCGTTTGCGCCGATCAATTTCACGCGATGTCGCGCCAGCGCGCCGTTGCGGTTCAACTCCATCGCAGCGTTCAGTGCCGTTTGGCCCCCCAGAGTAGGCAAAATGGCGTCCGGGCGTTCGCGCTCCATGATCGCCTCAATCACTTCGGGCGTGATCGGCTCGATGTAAGTGCGATCCGCGAATTCAGGATCGGTCATGATGGTGGCCGGGTTGGAATTCACCAGCACAACCTCGTAGCCTTCTTCTCGGAGTGCCTTGCACGCTTGCACGCCGGAATAATCAAATTCGCAGCCCTGTCCGATCACGATTGGACCGGAGCCGATCAGCAGGATTTTTTTAAGCTCGTTATTTCGCGGCATCTGCGCAGCGCGGACAGTAAACGAAATCGCGAGAAGTTCACGCGAGAATCATGGTTGGATGTCGGCCAGCTTGGCTGACTCGGCAGGCTGGGAAGCCTGGCCTGACCTCCTTCCTACGCCACCTGCGCCATCCGCTGTCGGTCCAGCCAAACTTTACAAATGCTTTTGATGCGCGTGAGCACGTAATAAACAGTCTGACTGCGGATGCGCACCAGCTCCGTTCCGACGATGCGCGTCACGAAATCGCTCGGGAGATCGAGAATTTCCTGCGGCGTCGAGCCTTCGAGTCCCTTGCAAAGAATCGCCGTCATAGAGCGGGTAAGTGTTTGCACCTCCGGACCGAGCGTCATACGAATGTGCGCTGTGCCGTTTTCATCGACGTGCAAGTAAACGCCAACCGTGTCTGTGCATTCCTCGTCTTTCCGCACATCGACAAGATCGAAGTTCTCGCCCTCGCGCGGCTCCTGCTTCTTGGCGTTGTCTGCGTAGGAAACGAGCGTCTCGCGCCGCTCATCCTCGGGGAGCGATTCGAAGAGATTGATGATCTTGCCTAACTTGGTGGGATACATGGGCGATCGGTAATCTATCATGGCTTCGCGCTTTGCTCACCAAGGCGTTTATGGCTAATTGCATCATGAAACATCCGATTAAGGTCGCTGTGACGGGCGCCGCCGGACAGATTGGTTACGCGCTTCTGTTCCGCATCGCTTCCGGACAGATGTTCGGGCCAGACCAGCCGCTCATACTTCATTTGATTGAAATTCCGGATGCGCTCGGCGCCCTCGACGGAGTAGTGATGGAGTTGCACGATTGCGCCTTTCCGCTGGTCGAGTCAGTTGTGCCTACTGCGGACCTCAGTGAAGGCTTCCGCGACGTTAATTGGGCGTTGCTGGTCGGAAGTGTCCCGCGAAAAGCCGGCATGGAGCGGAAGGATTTGCTCGGGATTAACGGCAAGATTTTCATCGGACAAGGTCAGGTAATCGAAAAGAACGCTGCTGCTGACGTGCGCGTGCTCGTCGTCGGAAATCCGTGCAATACGAATTGTCTGATTGCGATGAATAACGCCAAGGAAATTCCAAGGGACCGCTGGTTTGCCATGACGCGATTGGATGAAAACCGTGCGCGCGCACAGCTTGCGCACAAAGCCGGTGTAGGCATTGGCTCGGTCACAAACATGACCATCTGGGGCAATCATTCCTCGACGCAGTATCCGGATTTCTACAATGCCAGGATCGACAATCAACCGGTGAACGAGGTAATCGGGGACGAGAAATGGCTGAAGGAAGAATTCATCGCCACGGTACAACAACGCGGTGCCGCGGTGATCAAAGCGCGGGGATTTTCGTCGGCTGGTTCCGCGGCGAACGCGATTGTTGACACGGTCTTTTCACTTACCAACGACACGCCGGGAAACGACTGGCACAGCGTAGCGGTTTGTTCCGACGGAAGTTATGATGTCGAGAAAGGGTTGATCTCATCATTCCCAGTTCGTTTGCGCGGCGGAAAATGCGAAATCGTACAGGGACTTCCGATCAATGACTTCAGTCGGGCGAAAATAGACGCATCGATAGCGGAGTTGAAAGAGGAGAGATCCCTGGTTAGCGAATTAATTTCGTAACAAAGTCGGATGTTGGCCAGCTTGGCCGACTCGGCCGGCAGGCTGCCAGCCTGCCGAATAGCTTGGGGAGCAGGCTGGCAGCCCGCTAGTCGAGTCAGGCTGGCAGCCTGACATCCTGTTCTCGCGGCTTCAGCCACTGACA
Organism: Candidatus Udaeobacter sp.; assembly: GCA_035764345.1. Taxonomy (GTDB): domain Bacteria; phylum Verrucomicrobiota; class Verrucomicrobiia; order Chthoniobacterales; family UBA10450; genus Udaeobacter. Next base: position 9,237 of record DASTZJ010000262.1, on the reverse strand, counting down.
ATTGCCGAACGCTGCCGCGTGGAGGTTACAGAAAAAGCCGCGTCTTTGGGCCAATTGGTTTTTAGGTTTTGATTGCGTGGATTGCCACGGATGCAGGGAAGATCAGGCTTGTCACGCTTACTTCGCGAAATCCGGCCTCGAAAATCTCGCGCCAGAAATCGGCGCCGTATTCCGTTTGCACGATGCAATCGTCCCGATTCGTTCCCTGCCTTCCGTGATAACTCGGAGGCAATCCGCGCCGCGTCCGGGTCAAGCGGCCAATAACAATTGGCACAGTATAAAATAAATGGCCGCCCGGTTTCAGAACGCGCTTGGATTCTTTCAGAGCGGTCTTTGAGTCTGGGACGTGCTCCAGAGTGTCGGAATGAATGATAATGTCGATCGATGAATCCGCAAAGCTCATTCGTTGCATATCGAGCTGAGGGAAGGAATGAAGTGCATGTTCGAGAAGGGCCTGAACAAAAGGCGACAAATTTTTGGCAGGATTAATTTCAATCACAGTGAGCTGCTGAATCCCGAGATCGCTGCGACAGAAATCCTTCAAGCTGCCGGCGAACCCGAACGCTCCGGTCACCGCCGCGGCCAGCGTTATCGTTCTCAGATTATTTTTGCAATCCGCGCAACAAAATTCCTGCTGTAGATTAATGTAAGCCGCTTCGTCAGGTGACAACTCCCATTGCGCGATCAGTTCCGGCCTGATCCATCGCAATCTTCTGCGAAAGGTAGCCGTAATAGGCGTAGTCATCGAGGAGCACAAACGCGCCCGGGACGAGACGCTCCCAAAAGAACTGGATCGCTGCAACCTCAGGCGGCGAACAATTCATATCGAGATGCAGGTAGGCAATCTTCTCCGCGTGAACCCGCGGCTGGGTTTCGGGAATCGATCCTTCGATGAGAGAGACATTTTTCCATTGAGAAAAGTTCGCCCGCACTTCTTCGATCCCCTGCACATAAAACCCTGACTCCAGGCCCTTCCGGTTTTTCTCCACTGCGCCTGAGGCCTTGTCTAGAGATGAAACAAACCGTACGTCCAAGCCGCGAAAAGTCCGCGCAGGCGCTCAGATTAGTAATTCAGCCGTTTGCGAGTTCGCTACCCGTCAGGCGACGGAACGCTTCCAGGTATTTCGCCGATGTTTTTTCGATAACATCCTTCAGCAGCCGCGGCGCGGGCGGAGTTTTGTCCCAGTCCAGCGTCTCCAGATAATCGCGCACGAATTGTTTATCAAAACTGGGTGGGCTTTGCCCGACGGCGTATTCATCTTTTGGCCAGAAGCGCGACGAATCGGGTGTCAGGCATTCGTCGATCAAAAGCAATTCTCCGTCGATCATGCCGAACTCGAATTTCGTGTCCGCGACGATGATTCCCTTCTGCGCGGCGTGCTCGCGACCGCGCGAATAGATTTCAAGACTCAACGTTTTCACACGATCAGCGATTTCGTTGCCGAGAATTTGAGCACATCGTTCCATGTCGATGTTCTCGTCATGACCTTGCTCGGCCTTTGTCGCTGGTGTGAAGATCGGCTCCGGTAATTGCGACGCCAGTTTTAGCCCGGATGGAAGTTTGATTCCACAGACGCTCTGCGATTCCTGATATTCTTTCCAACCGGATCCAGCGAGATAACCGCGCACCACGCATTCCACCGGAAGCGGCTTCGTTTTCTTTACGATCATCGAGCGCCCGGCAAGCGGCTCGCGAAATGGTTGCAATTCCCTCGGGAACTCTTCGAAGTCCGCCGTAAGAAGGTGATTCTGGATGTTATCGAAATGGTTGAACCAAAACGCCGAAATTTGGTTGAGGACCGCTCCCTTGTGCGGAATCGGATCGGGCAGGATCACATCAAAAGCCGAGATCCGGTCCGTTACGACGAAGAGCAGCGTATCGCCGAGATCAAAAACTTCGCGCACCTTGCCGCCGCGCAGTTTCTTGATTCCCGGAAGGTCGATGGAGGATTTTGTTGCAATTTGCATGCGCAAATGCTCAACGCTCAACGCTCAACTTTCAACGCCCAATTCAAGGCACTAGTTTGAGCGTTGGACGTTGGGCGTTCAGCGTTGGACGTTGAATTCCTTCTATGCCAGGAATCGTCGTCAAGCCCCGCGCACGGATCTTACACGGACACGACTGGGTGTTTTCGAGCGAAGTCCTGAAGGTGTTCGGGAAACCGGCAGACGGCGATGTCATTTCACTCAAGGATGGAAAAGACCGTCTGATCGGCAGCGCGATTTACAATTCCAAGTCACAAATTATGGCGCGCCGTTTCTCGCGCCGAAAACAGGAGCTGGATCCGGATTTCTTCAAACGCCGAATCGCGCAAGCGGCTGAATACCGCACGCGGCGAGGTGTCGCTCCAAGGCTTTGTCGCGTTGTGTGGAGCGAAAGCGACGGATTGCCAGGGTTGATCATCGACAGGTACGGCGACCATTTTGTGATGCAGACGGTTACGCTGGCGATGGACATGCGAAGAGATTTGATCGCCGATGCGATTACCGATCTTTTTGGGGAGGTCACAATCATCGAGCGAAATGACGCGCCGGTCCGCAAGGCGGAAGGATTGGAGGTACGCACGGGTGTTTTGCGCGGAAACGCTTCATCGCAAATCGAGATCGAAATCGAAGGCGTAAAGTTTGAAGTCGATCTTTTGCACGGACAAAAAACCGGTTTCTATCTCGATCAAAAACACAACTACGCGATTGTTGCCAGATACGCGCGTGACCGGCGCGTGCTGGATTGTTTCACGAATCAGGGAGCATTTGCATTGACCTGTGTGTGCGCCGGCGGAGCAGATGTGACCGGCGTTGAAGAAAGTTCCGAGAACATTGCAGCGGCAAGACGAAACGCGGCAGGCAATGATTTGAAAGCGCAATGGATTGAGCGGGATGTCTTTCAATTCCTGCGCGCGGCCGAAAAGGCCGGGACGCAGTACGATTTGATTATTCTCGATCCTCCGTCCTTTACCAAAACAAAAAGCGGATTGCGCGATGCGGTACGCGGTTACCGGGAATTGCACATGCGCGCCTTCAAGCTCTTGTCGAAAGATGGTCTGCTGGCGACTTTTTCATGCTCGCATCACGTCAGCGACGCAGCGTTTTCGCAAACAATCGCCGATGCGCTTGTCGACGCCAGGCGCTCCGCGCGACGCTTGCGCCGGTTGGAGCAGGCGCCAGATCATCCAGTCCTGCCGACGATTCCTGAAACGGAATATTTCAAGGGTTTCCTTCTGGAAATGATGCCGGGGCGGTAGCACAGGCATCCTGCCTGTCGGCCTCACACACAAGATGTCTGTGTTTCGGTAAAGTTGCGCACCAGAAAAATTTCATCCCGAGAAATATGTGGAATTCTCAAGTGAGCCATTTAATATGCGCTACGGCGCGCACGGCGAATCACCGTTTGTCATGGCAGAAAAATTTCGATCGAGTGAACAAATGCTCGAATTGAGCGAGGACGAGGCGCTCTCTCCTGAGCATCTGGATTCCCAAGTGCAGAAGGCGCAGGAGCAACTGCTCCAGCTCAAGCGCCAGCAAGAGCAGATCGAGAAACAAAAGCGCGAGCTGGAGGAACTAAGTCGCCGTCAGGACGAATTGGAGCACGGTCGCGCGGAAATGGCCGATAAACTCACTCGCTCGCTGGTTGTGCTGGAGCGCGAGGGGTACAACGCACAAAGCCGGCTAGAGCAGATCCGCGCTGCCCGGGAGAGTTTCGGTCAGCATTTGGAATTAATAGAAGCGATCGATCCCAAAAGTTGGAACCCGTCGGATTTGCACAAGGAGCTGAGCCGGGCTTTGAGCACGGTGGACGAGGCGCGCACGGTGTACAACGAGCAACGCAGCCGGTTGCAGGCAGCGGGCGGAAATGGGGGCGATGCATCTCTGCCTGATGTTGTGACGGATGGTTATGAGAGCAGTGATGGGCGTTCATTTTTTCAGTGGTTCCAGATCGGCGTGGCACTCACTTTGCCGCTGATTATCTTTGGCGCTGTTGCCCTTGCTCTTTTCGTTTGGCTGGCGAGCAAGTAATGGCGATGTTTCGTCGAACACCCAAGTCTAGCCCGCCGCTTCGCCGCAGGCAGGAAGAGATAGCACGAGAGGAAGCCGAACTGCGTGAGAGGCTCGAAAAACTTGAGCGGCTTGTTGCAAAAGTGCCCATGATCGAGAAAAACAGGGCGGAACAGGAACCAAAAGATAATCGAAGCGATAAACGATTCCGTGTCTCAGTTGCGGCCCAAGGCAGAGGCTCCGTGGGCGACAGCAGAAGTGCCCGCCGTCCTCGTTCGTTGCGCAAAGAGCGGCGGGAAGGCCAAATCATTTTTCTCCTTCTTGTGGTCGCGCTTGCCGTTGCGGTCATCTGGCTAATCAGCAACCTGCATTCTTAAGCGACAATCATGGCCGTAACTTCGGAACTCAATGTCGCGTACGTCGCCAGGCTGGCGCGGATCAATCTGACTGAAGGTGAATCGAGCGCTTTTCAGAAGCAATTGGACGATGTGCTGAAGTACGTTGAAAAACTTCGCGAGGCAGATGTAAGTCATGTGGAAGCGGCTGCGCACGCGCTTCCCATTTTTAACGTTTTTCGCGAGGACGCAACGAGCGACTGGTTCACTGCCGAACAAGCGCTGACCAATGCGCCCCGAAAAGCGAACGATCTTTTTATCGTCCCTAAAGTCGTGGAATGACGGAGAAGGATCTGCCGGCGCTCAGCATCGCCGATCTGCAATCGTTGCTGCGTCGCCGGGAAGTCTCCGCGCGTGAAGTTATCGATGGTCTACGCGCGCGCATTGAAGCTGTCGATGGACAAGTCGGCGCTTACCTCTCGCTGGACTTTGAAGCTGCCACTAAAGAGGCGGAGAACGCGAATGTTGATCTTCCGCTGGGCGGCGTCCCGCTTGCAATCAAAGACATCATCAATGTGATGGGTCAACCCTGTACGTGCGGGTCAAAGATTTTGCAGGGTTATCGCGCCACGTACGACGCTACTGTCATTCAAAAATTGCGCGACGCGGGCGCAATTCCCTTTGGAAAAACCAACCTGGACGAGTTTGCCATGGGTTCGTCCACCGAGAATTCCGCAGAGAAATTAACTCGAAATCCGTGGGACTTATCGCGCGTGCCGGGCGGCTCCAGCGGCGGTTCGGCGGCAGCAGTCGCCGCAGATGCGGCGTTCGGTGCATTGGGCAGTGATACTGGTGGCTCAATTCGGCAACCGGCTGCGCTGTCGGGTGTTGTCGGTTTCAAACCGACTTATGGCCGAGTCTCGCGGTTCGGTCTGGTCGCGTTCGCTTCGTCGCTCGATCAAATCGGGCCGCTGACGAAAACCGTTCGCGACTCTGCGCTCATCATGAACGCGATCGCGGGCCATGATCCGCAAGACAGCACCTCTCTCAACGAGGCGGTACCCGATTATGCTGCAAACCTCGGAAACAATTTGCGCGGAGTCCGGTTGGGCTTGCCGAAGGAATACATGATCGAAGGGACCGATCCACAGGTGAAAGCTGCGATCGAGGCCGCGGTGAAACAAATGAATTCGTTAGGCGCGGAGATCTTCGACGTTTCATTGCCGCATACTGATTATGCAGTCGCAGTCTATTACATTCTGGCCACGGCGGAAGCCTCCGCCAATCTCGCTCGCTTTGATGGGGTCCGTTATGGACATCGCGCGAAAAATCCCAGGGACATGCTCGATCTTTATGGCCGCACGCGCGAGGAAGGTTTCGGGCCGGAAGTAAAACGGCGGATTATTTTGGGGACCTACGTTTTGAGCTCCGGCTATTACGACGCCTATTATTTACGAGGGCAAAAAGTGCGGGAGTTGATCCGCCGGGATTTCGCGAACGCCTTCGAGAAAGTCGACGCGTTGATATCACCCACTTCGCCGGTGCCGGCATTCAAACTAGGCGAACGCACCGCAGACCCGTTGCAAATGTACCTGGCCGATATCTTCACCATCGCAGCGAACCTGGCTGGAATCTGCGGAATCAGTGTGCCGTGCGGTTTCGCCGAGGTGGATGGGCATCGCCTACCGGTCGGCTTGCAGTTGTTAGGGAAAGCGCTGGATGAGGCGCGCATTTTCCAAATCGCGCACGCCTACGAGCAGAGCACAGACTGGCACAAGGCACGTCCACCCATCGCCGGGGCGAGCCAGAACATACAACCGTGAAGCGGCAAGTCCCTGCGTCAATTTCTTGTTACATATGTAACACAAAACCGAGTGCAACGTGAGAGCGCCCGCTGTGGCTTCTGGCTCCACCTTGAATCGCCGATTGACTAGCCCGGCGGGGCTTCGTGTTTTGCTCCTAGTCTTTTTGGTGACCGCGACGGTGTTTTCTGTGCTTCCGCTCCTGCGGTACCTCCGCGGGCACACCCTCTTTGATTACGAACTCTGGTACGCCACCGGCAAACACGTGCTGGCGGGTGACGAAATCTATTTCTTCCGCGCCGGGAAATACGATTTCATGTACCCGCCGTCGTGCGCGCTCTTTCTGGCGGGCGCGAGTCTGCTTGGGCAGGGAGGATTAATTTTTCTTCTGGTCGCGATCAACTCCGCGGCCTGGTTTTTCAGCGCGAAGCTGAGTGCTTTTCTCGCCCGAGGCGACCAACGCGCAACAAACCCTTGGTTGTATCTCATCCCGAGTCTGCTGGTCATCGTTTATATCTGGTCGAGTTATCACCTTGGCCAGCCGAACCTTGTTTTGCTTGCCCTGATGGTTGGCGCTTTTGTTGCGCTGCGTGCGAACCATGAGGTAGTCGGCGGTGGTCTGATTGCAGTTGCCGCTGCGATCAAGGCATTTCCGGTACTTGCGATCGTTTATCTGGTTTACCGGCGTTACTGGAAAGCAGGAGCCAGTCTTGTCGCGACGCTACTTTTTCTGCTTCTGATTTTGCCGGCGCCGTTTCGAGGATTTGAACGCGGGTGGCGCGACGTCGAGAAGTGGAGTGCTGGAATGTTAAAATACAGCGAAGTCACCGTTGGGCAGCGCCCGATGCGCAGTTACACATGGAAGAATCAATCGCTTATTGGTGTAAGCAATCGCTTGCTTCGTCACGTCGATGCCGATGCTGCATCCGCGGCACATCAACCTGTTTATGTAAACTTGGCGGACCTTACGTTTCGAGTCGTCAACGCGATCGTCATCAGCGTAGCGCTGGCGCTAGGGATCTTGTTTATCGCAGCGATGCCGCAACGCGATATGCGAACGGCGGAGAGGGATGCCATCGAATTTGCTCTACTCCTTTTGCTGATGCTGATGCTCACGCCGCTTTCGTTCGGCTACTTCTATTCCTGGCTCATGCTGCCGTTCGCGGTAATAACGCAGCGAGTGCTCGTCGCAAAAGGCCCCGCTGTTTTGTGGTGGACCGTGCCAGCGCTCGCGCTACTTGCTCTCGGTTTAGCGTTCCCGCGGGGAGCACAGCTCTATGGGAATACATTTTTTGCAACACTGCTGCTTTTTATAGGGCTGTCGGTCGAGCTCTTGCACCGCAAACAGCGAGGAGGCGATCCTCAACTTATCGGCGATTTCGATTTGCCGGGATAAATTCGCAAGATCGGGGCGTTGCTTCAAGTTCGCACCGTCGTTTTTCGTCGGCGACAGCTGCGGCGCTACTTACGAGTTTGGATCGGGAGGAACACGACGAAAGTGGACATCTTCGAAATGACGGTCGCCAACGAAACCAGCGTCTCGGCCCTCGTGGGCGACGACAAAATAATCCGATGTACAGTCTCGAAGGAAGGCTCGGCCGCGCCAGCAGCCGTGGACGATAATCGCTGACTTCCCTCCGCGAGTAACCACCAAATGGTTTGGATAGGCATCGACCTGAATCGAGTATGTTTCGCGGTCAATCCAGCGCGTATGGGGTAATACTCACCGAATGGCTTGTTTGTATATGCCTCCGCGGTTACGCAGAGTGTTGCGAGTAGAATGGAAATGAATAAGCGCGACATATAAACGAACAAGATTAAAGATTCTCGGCAAGCTGCCTAAACGAGCAGTGATCAAGCGGGTCCAGTAACACATCTTATCTTCCGACTGGTACTTTTCGGTCTGTGCGGCGCACCATCAATTTTAATCCGGACCAGGTTTCGTCGATGGCGCATACTTTTACATCGACGAATCCGAGCGGCAGCGCCACAGCGCGAACCACGTCTTCTGTCACATCAGTAGGCACGCCAGACGATTTTTTTGGCCAGGAAATCCAAACAGTTCCAGTGTCCGCGATTTTCTCGCGCAAGACGGCCAATCTCCTCTCCAATTCGCTACGCTTTTTGATGAAAATGTGGACAAAACTCGAATCGGGCTTCAAGCGATCGGAAAAAGTTACGCCTTCGGGAATTGTATCGAGCAATCGACGATAGTTTGTGGGCGCGTTGATTGTGACGACCGCCAGGCCCGGTTTGATTCCGAGCTTTTGTGGTAGCGGTGTTCCTGAGTAACCGGCTGTCATTAGTGCGTTACCGATTTAGCATGGCTTTTTCGAAGGATTTTGGCTGCGTTGAAAACGTCTGTCATTCCGAGCCCTTCGACTTCGCTCAGGACCGGCTCCATCGAGGAATCTCTGATCCTCTCTAGCCAAGCGGGCATAAGAAGTAAGAGATGTCTCGTCTCCGCTCGACATGACACGAAGGGCAGCCTTTCACAGAGCCAAAGACTTCCAGTTTACACCAGACTGGGTAAAGAGTGATCCATCAAAATATCGCCGGTTGACTGTGGAAACTAAATATACTGGATTAGTTTCCGCATTGTGATAAAACTGTGATGAATATGAAACCGGCACACAAACCGCGGCTGCGAAGCCGAAAGCGCGATCCGAACCGACAGCGAATTGTCGATGCTGCGCGGGTCCACTTTTTTAGTCACGGGTTTCGCAGTGTGACCATGGACGATCTGGCGGAGGAGCTGGGCATTAGCAAGAAAACGCTCTACGCGCATTTTCCCGGCAAGTTCGATCTGCTGGAGGCCGTGCTGGCCGATAAACTCGCGGGCGTCGAAGCGAAGCTGAAGCAAGTTACGCGCGCGCACCCGCACGATTTCCCGGCGACTTTGCGCGAGTTGTTGGCCGGGACGCACCGCGAATTGGATGAGATTAAGCCGCCGTTCGTGCGTGATATGCGCCAGAAAGCGCCGGAGGTCTTTAAACTCGTCGAACGACGTCGGGCCGCTGTAATCCAGCGCTACTTCGGAAAATTTTTCGTCGAAGGGCAACGGGCTGGAATGGTGCGCAAGGATGTTCCGGCCAAACTGATCATCG